>NZ_JAIWNS010000107.1 GCF_020216685.1 Methanospirillum hungatei
GGCACATATCCGGAAAGGCCTGTCGTCTGGACTATCTCTGATTTTGCCATGGTGCCGCTTACCTTTGCAACAGCCTGGAAGTAGGGGACTGATGTAAGTTCATCTGGTACCGCCCAGACAAAAACACCGTTCTCCTGAGCCTTGGTAGTGACAATGTCATGGAATTCATCATCGATCTTCATCTTCCCGGTGATGGTAACCTCTGCATTGTAGTTTCTGCCACCTACATATCCTGCAAGAATTGCGGGCTGTCCCGGTTCAGATCCAGGCGGGTAGTAGGCCAGTTTCACCCATGTGTCACTGGATACTTTCGGGAGAGGTCCTGCGGTTGGTTTCGGCGTCCAGTCAACCTGTACGGTTGGAAAAAGGCCGATTCCGGCAATTGATGATAATTCGATATCCCAGCCCTGGTACGGGTTCCATGAATGTGTCTCGGGAAAATCGGCACTTACCGATGGAATTATGCAGAGAATAAGTCCTGCAATGAGAAGACCAAAGAGCAAGATCCTGCATAATGCAGGGAGTCTGATACACCCGTAATCTGTCATATGATAGGGTGTACCATATGAAAAGAAAGAGTTGCTGAGAGAGGTGTATCCGGATTATCTTCCAAGAGTGCTGTGGGCACGGGCAAGGTGCTGAGCCGCGAGTGCTCCAAGGAGGGATAATTCTCCGGCAAGAACACCAGATGCAACAATCTCTGCGAACTTTCTCGCATGTGAGCCGGGCGGGTCGCCACTACCGGATACGCCAAGCATCCGCAGGCACTCTGCCTGGGTTTCAACACCGGTTCCGCCCCCGACGGTCCCGACCGGAAGAGCAGGAAGTGTGACAGATACATAAACACCATCCGGAGCGGGATCAACGGTGGTCAAGCAGAGAGATCCCTCAACCACATGGGCAGGATCCTGTCCGCATGCAATAAACATCGCTGCAACGATATTTGCTGCATGAGCATTGAACCCGAATGAACCGGCACGGGCTGAGCCAACCAGATTCTTTCTGGTATTGACCTCAAGGAGGGAGGCTGCATCGGTCTTTAATACCTTGCGTATCAGTTCCTGGGAGAGGTATACTCCGGCACTGACGGTTTTGCCTCTCCCCATGACGACATTTACCGCTGCCGGCTTTTTATCTGTGCACCAGTTCCCGGAAAGGGCAATAAGGCGTGCCCCTGTCTCCCGGCTGATAAGCTCTGCTGCTTTTGCTGATGCGATGGTAACCATATTCATCCCCATTGCATCACCGGTAAAAAAGGAGAGTCTGACAAAAACAGATGTTCCTGCGGTGGTCATCTCAATCCCGGTCAGTTTCCCGAACCGTGTGGTGGACTCTGCCTCCGCTCTGATCTCTCCCTCATGAGCATGAATCCAGTCACACACCGCCTTTGCATGGACAATGCTGTCAGCAGCAAAAACGGGGGCACGGGTCATACCGTCCTTTAATATTCTGACATCTGCTCCTCCTGCTGCTGTAATAAGGCTGCAGCCCCGGTTGACTGATGCAATGAGTGCTCCTTCTGTGATTGCAAGCGGGAGGTACATCGTTCCGTCTGCATACTCTCCTTTTATCTTGACAGGCCCTGCAACCCCGACTGGTACCTGGATCGTGCCTATCATATTCTCGCAGTTCTTCTTTACCACCGCGTCAAGAGAGATGGTACAGTCACCTATCCGGTCAAGCAAAACTCCGGTCTCTTCTTCGATAAACTTCCGGCGGATGGAAACAGCATCAGCGGGTCCAAGTTCTTTCTCAAGCGCATATAATTTCAGTGTTCCATCCCGCAGTCTGCGGAGGTACTCATCCATGCATATCTGTTATACCGGCCCGGCCATAAAACATGAGGGATGCAGACAAAACGCTGGTGCCTTAAGGTGCACCGGTCAGAAGGGGAGAAGACCAGAAAAAGGCTTCTTGAGGAGGGGGTGCTTGATCGTCTGTGTCGGATCAGGTCTGATGGGGAGTATCTGCTCATCCCGGTTATCAGAAAAATTGAGGGCGCGGTTTGTCAGGAATTCACCTGTGAACAGGAGAAAAAAGATCTCCCCCGGTTTGAACAGGTGGGTGGAATTGCCATCATGCAGGATGATGACCCCTCTGGTGCCGCTGATATTCTTGCGTCAAAAAAGACATATCATACCGTTCTGTTTGCGGAGAGTGCGGTTGAAGGGCCGTTCCGGACAAAAAAGTTCAAAGTGCTTGCCGGAAGAGATACCACGGCGACTGAATACATCGAATATGGTCATCATTTCTCAATCGATCTCGCTCTCGCATACTTCTCGGCCCGTCTGTCCGGCGAACGCCAGCGTATACTCTCACTGATGAATGAAGGAGAGCGGGTCATTGACATGTTTGCCGGGGTCGGGCCTTTTGCGATAACCCTTGCAGAAAAAGCCTCCATAGTCTATGCAGGAGATATAAATCCTGAAGCAGTCATTCTCATGGTCAGAAATATTGCACGAAATCGTCTGACCAATGTCGTTCCCATCCTCTCTGATGCTCTCAATCTTCCAGACATCATTACGCACCCTGCAGACCGGATTATCATGAACCTGCCACTCCATTCGATCCCGTTTCTTACTGCCGCGTTTACAATGACACGGCCGGGTGGTATGATACACCTGTATGCCCTGGTGAGCCGGGAGGATGAATATCTTGATACTCTCCGGACATTTCCTGTAAAAAACGTTGAACACCGGTATGTCAGATCCTATTCTCCCGACCGGTTCCATGTGGTATATGATATTGTCCGTGGCGATGGGGAACGCCTCTGACTACATTGTAAGCATGACTGAGGGGATTATCATACAGAAATGACATTCCATTGGTATTCCAAGCAGCACTAATTTTGGGAGGCTTGTGTCGGTTTCCAGGCTGAGGTTATTATAATACGCTTCAATTGACTCGTTTTGTGAGTAATCAGTGGTGGTATTGAGGGTGAAATTGATCTGGGCATCCTTCACGGGACTTGCAGCAGAAAAGGAAAAAATCACGGGTGATAAATTCCTGGCATCATTCTCTTCTGCCAGAGCCATGCCAACCAAACCGAGCAGGATGATGATGCATATGAGTGTTATCAGATGCTGCACGCTGGTACTATAGGTAAAAAAAAGGGATAGTTCTTCTCACAGATCAGATCGTCGGGACCTTAAGACAGCCACTGCAGCAAGGCTGATTCCGGTACAGAGTGCAAAGATTGGTGCAGGTGCCTTTGTCTGCGTCGGCTCAGGAGTCTGTGTGGGTTTCTCTGTCGGAGGAGCAGTCGGTATCATCTCAATCAGAACATCCGTGGTATTCCCTCCGGTTATGGTAACCTGCCTGACTGCATCATCATATCCGTTTATCCGAAGAGTCAGGGTGTGCTCACCAGGGGGTACTGATGGAAGGTTTAGCGGTGTGACTCCTTTAAACAGGTTATCAAGGAATATTACTGCCCCTGAGGGATGGGATTGCACCATCAGAGTGCCATTGACAGTTGCCGGAACAGGTGCTGCCTGCAGGGCAACATTGACGGTACTCACCTGTCCTGCGGTGACAGCAACCGTTCCCTGGTAATCCTGGTTCTGGGGATGGCTGATCCTGATTGCATATGTTCCTGGATTGAGCATTGGGATATCCAGGTATCCGGTATCGGGCGTCTTCCCTTCATAATTGTCATTGAGGAATACCTGTGAGGATCCGGGCATACTTGCAACCTGGATTGCCCCGTACTGTGGTCCCTGGGGTTCAAGGCGGGCTGAAATCTGGTTCTGCTGACCTGCAGAGATTGTTACTCCGGATTTCCAAGGGGTATATCCTGCAAGCCTGAGCATAAGGTTGTGACTGCCGGCAGATGCAGAGAGGGTATATGGCGTCTGTCCGTAGTATACGCCATCAAGCTGGATGTCTGCGCCGGAAGGGATGCTGGAAACATAGAGTGTTCCGGTCTGGATTATCTGATTCAGCTGAGCCTGGATTTGTGACTGTGATCCGGCGTTTACCCGGACCTGCGAGATGAATGGCTGGTATCCGTCTTTGATCACTTTGATTGTATGAAGTCCGGGCATCAGGTCAGAGAAGGTGCATGGTGTCAGATCCTGGTTTCCTCCATCAAGGATTGCAATACTCTTTGTCGGGTTTGACGTCACCCGGATACTGCCATATTGCGCTTTGGGGACCAGAGTGGCAGTAATGGGGATGGTCTGATCCGGAAGCGGGTTCTCTCTCATGGACGAAGTCCAGTCATAATACCCGGTCATTCTGACGAAGATCTGGTGTGACGGGGTGCCAGTCGTATACACTTTGACAAGAGCCGGAGCAGATCCCTGGTAGGTGCCATCAAAGGTTACTTCAGCACCGGACGGGACCGAATCAATATACACCCATCCATAATCAGAACCGATCAAAGTGGGGGTTGGCGTCGGGGTCCATGTTGGTGTCTCGGTAGGAGTCCAGGTGGGGGTATACGTAGGGGTGATTGTCGGTTCCATCGGAACAAGGATTGCATTGACCGGAATTGTCTGGCCCGGTGGGGGGAGTTCTGAAAGGGAGGTGCTCCAGTCCTGGTATCCGTCCATTGAGATGTAGATCTGATGGAACCTGGACTCAGTCAGTGAGACCTGCACCATTACCGGACTTAGACCCTGATATGATCCATCAAAGGTGACCATGGCACCGGAGGGGACAGAGTGTATGAAAACCCATCCATACTGCTCCTGTGGTGTTGGTTCAATGGTGATCGTCGGATATTCTGTCGGTATATCGGTGGGGATATACGTGGGGGAATCGGTCGGGTAGTCAGTCGGATAATACGGGGGATTGTCATCTTCATATCCGTCAGGAATAAAACCGATTGGTTCTGCCTGATTGGAGAGTTCTTCAGAGAACCCAATCCCTGTGAATGCCAGTATCAACAGGGAGCTGAGTATCCATAACCGGAGCCGTGACATAAAAATGAGTTGGAGTAGTATCCGATATAGTTACTGCAATGCGATGCAGGTCTGTGTCATCCGGATCCACATATTGATAATTCACGGCGTGAAATAAGTTCTCACCGGAGATATGACATGGAAAAACTTCCGTGTGAGACAATAGTGTGGGATTCGCTCCCTGCAATACGTGCTGCGATAGCAGGAGAGATGGTCAGGTGCGGGCTTTCACAGAAGATGGTGGCAACTATCCTGAACATGGCGCCTTCTGCAGTATCGCAATATCTCTCCGGAAAACGAGGATACCGGATTGTTTTTTCAGATGAGGTATCAGATGCCATCGCTGAACTGGCGAGGGACCTCGTATCAGGAAAGATCAGTGATCCCCGTGATCGGATATGCAGGATATGTGTGCTGATCCGTGATGGGGATACCATGTGTTCTGCATGTGAAAGTCCTGAAAAAGAGGGTTGAGCTGATACATCAGGCATAGACTCAGTGTTCCCGAATGACGATACACACTCCACTGACGATATTGTCCTGAAAAGACAACCGGGAAGTTGAGATCAGAACTCTTTTCTTTCTCCCTCCCCTTGCCCTGATAATCGCCTTTAGATCCCGTATCTCCTCTCCGTTACAGGTTTCAAGAACCAGGTCCCTGCCGGCATTCAAATCAGGGGTAATTATAGAGAGTGCAGTACTTCCGATCAGCTCATCACGGGGATACCCGGTCATCAGTTCAGCGCCCCGGTTCCACGAAAGGACCTTTCCGGCAGGAGTTGTGGTTATCACCGCTTCATGGAGCAGATCCATGAGGGATGTAAGAAGAACAGAGGCAGAACCTCCTTCCTGAAACCCGGTTATATCACGGGAAAACCCGATGATCTCTCTGACTTCCCCTTTATTATCCTGTACCGGAAATAATCGCTCATCAAACCACCTGACCTGATCCCGCTCCTGTATCGAGAAAAGGATCCGGTACGGCTCATTCCTGCTGCAGACATACTTTGCAGCTTCCTGAATCAGTGGTTTTGCATGATGATCGCAGATATTTGTCCGGCTCTCCCCGATAAATGACTCTGGTTCCCGATGAAAGGCCCGTCCGAACCGGGGGTTCACATAGGTAAAGACAAGTTCCGGCGTCATGACAAAAACCCGATCATCGGTTTCGGCTGCAAGGGCGTGAAAGAGAGCATAATACCTTCTCTTACTCTCTTCTGCCTCTTTCCATTCATGCACATCTTCAATGACAAAATAGTGCCCCTTTGCTCCGTCATACATGACCACATCTGCAACAGTCAGCCAGACGAACCGTTTCTGATCTGACCTTACAAGTTCAATATCTGAAGCAAAGACCAGGGGACGATCAGGGGAGAGTATTCGCGTCCTGACCTCCGGTTTTAAACCCTGTAATGTAAGAAGGTCCAGAATATTACGCCCGGTCATCTGAGTAAGATCGGTATCGAGTAATTCAGCTGCAGAGATATTTGCACTCTGAATATAATACCGGTCATCAGTCTGAATAACTGCAGATGAAAGGTAATTAAGAAGTGTTGTGACAGGGATGCGTTTGGATAAAAAAAATATCTTCGCCTTTCCGACCGTTCGCACATCCACCATTCCTGACAGAAACATCATTTCTATATATTTCCCAATGGTGTTCCGTGACATGGACAAACCGGTTGAAATTTCAGATATTGTCATTCCATCCCGATTCTCACGTAAAAAATCAGAGATCCGTGAGATGTAATAATGGGTATTGTCCATCGATGGAAAGAGATTGTCTATGTCATCATAAATACTTAATGGTGGATTATGTCAAGATGGTGCCACCCCGTTTCTTGCATGGTGCCGGATCTGTAGTCCATATCCTCCGGTTTGACTTTTTGCATCGCCTGTTAAGCCGGTGGACTCTCCTTAATGTTTAAATCCTAAACGTGTGTATGCTGCAGTATGACTCACTCCCCAAACCGGCTCGCAAAGGAACACAGTCCCTATCTTCTCCACCATGCATACAATCCGGTAGACTGGTACCCCTGGGGTGATGAGGCATTTACGAGAGCAGAAGAGCATGATATGCCGGTTTTTGTCTCAATCGGATATGCAGCCTGCCACTGGTGTCATGTCATGGAGACCGAATGTTTTGAGGATGAGGAGATCGCATCTCTCCTTAATGCTCATTTTGTCTCGATAAAAGTGGATCGGGAGGAGAGACCTGAAATTGATCAATTATATATGGCCGTGTGCCAGGTAATGACCGGATCTGGCGGATGGCCTCTGCATATCTTTCTCACTCCGGATAAACGCCCATTTTATGCAGCAACCTTCATTCCCAAAATAAGTCGTCCTGGTATGCCGGGTATGCGTGATCTCCTTCCATATCTTGCATCAGTCTGGAGAGATGAGAGAAAGAAGATCAGTGATGTATCTGACCTGATACTATCAGCAGTACTGGAGCAGACAAGGCAGGACACCCACCATGATCCGGATGACCTGCTTCATACCGCAGCGAGGAATCTCACCGGATCGTATGATGGAATGTATGGAGGTTTTTCGCCTGCTCCAAAGTTTCCTTCTGTTCCCGTGCTTCTCTTTCTCCTGCGGTATGCAGTCATATATCAGGACCTGTCCATCCTTGACATGATTACGACAACCCTTGATCGGATGGCGTATGGTGGCATGAGAGATCATCTGGATGGGGGTTTTCACCGGTATGCAACCGACAGTGCCTGGAAGCTGCCTCACTTTGAGAAGATGCTCTATGATCAGGCGATGATGGCGATAATCTATACCGAGATCTGGCAGGTCACGAAACAGGACCGGTACCGAAGGATCGCCCTGGCAGCCCTTGAGTACATGATCACGGTTCTCTCTGACGCGCCAGGTGGGTTTTCCTCATCTGAAGATGCCGATAGTCCGGGAGGAGAGGGGGTATACTATCTCTGGTCCTATGATGAGATTGAGCAGCTCTTCGGAGAAGATGCAAAGCTTGTCTGCACCCTGTTTGGAATTACCCGTGAAGGAAATGTGTCCGGAATGCATGGGATGAAACCCGGAGATAATGTTCTTTTCCCTGAGCAGGATCCCCTGGACATCCTGACAAGAGCGGGAGTCAGAGACCCGGAAACAGCCTATGCTTCTATTATTCATACCCTCAACAATGCACGGAAAAAGCGTCAACGACCTCCCTGTGATGACAAAGTCCTGACCGACTGGAATGCTCTTGCAATCCATGCACTGACCTTTGCCGGTATGGTCTTTCAGGAGAGATCACTCTGCACCAGGGCAGTATCTGCAGCAGAATTTCTCTTCTCGAAAATGGTTCGTCCTGACGGGATAGTGCTTCACCGATGGCGGAACGGTCAGGCAGGTATTGACGGAACCGCGGGTGATTATATATATCTTGCATGGGCCTGTCTTACCCTCTATCAGACAACCGGCAACCCCATGTGGCTTGATCGAGCCATCTTACTTGAAAAGACTGTTTCTGATCAGTTCTATGATTCTGTACATGGTGGATATTTCCTCGTCCCCTCAGCGACCGATCTGCCGGTAAGAATGAAGGAAATGACAGACGGCCCGACATTTTCAACAAACGGAGTCGGTTACCTGCTGCTTTGTGCCCTCTATTCCATTACCGGGGATGGATCATATCGCCAAAAAGCCCGACAGACAGAGGGGTATCATCGCTCACTGGATCCCCGGATGATAACCGGCTGCTGCACCTTTTTATGTGGACTTATCGAGAAAAATGTGAGAGGCACTGCTGTTTTCTGCGATAAATCAGGAAGTACGGAAGGCGATGAGATCTGGAGTCTTCTCTGGTCCACGTATCTTCCGGGAATGATCAGAATCCCTATCAGTAAGAGATCTGACTCAGATTTTCTTCCTATGTCTGTCCAATGTCAGGGGGACACGCCCGCCCTTCACATCTGTTCACACCGGCAGTGTCATCCCCCCATCACCACGGTCGATGAGGTACGGCATTATCTTTCGGGATTAGATATTTTTCAGGGCGATGAGATTTCTGACACCATTCAGGCGCCAGACCAGTGAGCGCTCCTCTTTACAGATTGACTCCGGAGGGTCCTGTGGTGAATGACCGAGGGCTGCAAGAATGTTGGTGGAGAGATTCTGCTCACGGATCAGGTTCACAAACCTCTCTCTTGTGATCTTTTTCTCGATAGAGTCATTCACCTCCTCAAGATACCCCTGAAGTGTCACAAACATGTAACAGGAGAGATCCTTTGTATACTTATCAATCTCCACGGAGACATATGGGGATTTTCTGAAGTATTCTATCTTTTTGCCATATTTTGTGGAGAGGAAATAGAGGTGGTTTCCGTCATACACATAGAGGAATGGTGCAATATAGGGATATTTTTCCCCAGAAAAGGCGATTCGTGCCATAAAACGGCTGTGAATCAGCGCATCATACTCTTCTTTCTCCATCCGGGGGATTTTCACGATCTCCATGATACCTAAAACAACATACACGTTCCATCTAATAAACTATGCAGACCTGCATCCCGGATCTCAATCTCTCAGATGCTATACTCTTTCAAGAAATGATAAAACGAGGACTTTTCTTTTGGAAAGAGAAACTACTTTATTGAATCCGTCACACACTCATTGGATTCTTTGAGTAAAATACCGATGGAATTACCTATGACCCGATGGCAAGGCATGGTTCTGGCAATCCTTCTCTTAATAGCAACCACGTTTGTACTCAGTCCTGTTGTATCTGCTCAGAATATTCAGGACGCTACAGTGTGGATAAACAAAGGAAAAGATGCTTTTCAAAAGAAGGATTATGTAAGCGCGATCGCAGCCTATGATCAGGCCCTTCTTCTGGATGAATATTACACAGAAGGGTGGAAATTACGCGGCGATGCGTTGATGGAACTGAAGCGGTATGCAGAAGCTGCCGAATCATATGATCGCGCCATCACCATCGACAAGACGAATGCAGATCTCCTGGGAAAAAAGGGTCGTGCCATTTATGAGCTGGGGAATTATCAGGAGGCGCTGGATATCTATACAAGGGCCGTCTCTTTAAATCCCTATATCTTTCAGAATCAGGACGGATATGGAGATGTGCTTGCTGCCTTAAACCGGTTTACCGAGGCGGATTATGCGTATACTTCAGCCCTGAAGATAGATCCGAAAAATAATGCGACATGGAATAAAAAGGGAGAGGTACTTGCAAAGATGTACCGCAATGATGAAGCCATCGCTGCATTTAATCAGTCTATCCAGCTCTATCCTGATTCTGCCGAGGTATGGAATAACCTCGGAAGCGTGCATTTTAACATGGGCAATATGAAAAAGGCACTGAATGCATTTGAAAAAGCGATATCACTGGATGAAAGTTACATCCCGCAGAAGTACAGTGATACATTAAACCGGCTTGCAAAGGTGAATCCAGAGATCAGGAAAGCCACGACACATGAGGAGATAGAAGTGCCGGTGGTGAACACTCCCTTTGTCATACCTCCGGCGATATTTGTTCTGAATTATCTCATGATCGGTATAGGTATCATTGCCATTCTTATCCTCGGTGTCATGGGTGTTATAAAAAAGCGGCCAGTAAAAAAAGAGCGGGAATGATAATCAGGAATATCTGGAAAGGATCTCCTGAATTACCTTTTTCCGGTCAGTCTGTTTGATCTCGCGTTTCTCAGGCAGTGATGGCCGGATTGTTTTGTAAAAGATACCAAGGGGGATAGGCCCGGGATCAGAATAGTTCCATTGCTGCCCGGTCCGGCAGGCCATATCAAACTGTGAAACATTTGCTTCAGATGTTTCGTATACCTGTTCGTCATAGACGGATGTCATGTTAAAGAAGGTTGCACAGATCTGCAGCACGTCAATATGGGCAAACCCTGGATGAGTGATGGCTTCATGTATGACCCGTTTGAGAAGGGGGATGTTCCGCGTGTATGCCCTCGCCACAAAGCCTGCCCCTGACCCAAGCAGCAGCTCAATAATATTCAGCGGGTACTCATGGATCCCGTCCGGGGTGGACCGGCCCTGGTAACCATACGGGGATGTCGGGGTATACTGTCCGGTAGTAAGCCCGTACACCCGGTTGTTATGACAGATAACCGTGATGTCGATATTTCGTTTTGCTGCATGGATCAGATGATCAAGTCCCTCTGCATAGAGGTCCCCGTCTCCGGCAAAACATACGACTTTGAGCTCAGGATTTGCCATCTTAATCCCGGTGGCAACAGGGATTGTCCTGCCATGCAGGGAGTAAAAACTGTTTAAGTTAAAATAATCCACAATTTTGGCATGACATCCGATGCCTGAAACCAGGACAAACTTCTCTTTTGGGATACCCTCTTTCTCAAACTCTTCAATGACATATCGAAACGCATGCTGAATTGCAAAATTTCCACACCCCGGACACCAGGTGTTTTTTGCTTCAGAGACCAGTGTTGCGTTCGGACTCATAATACCCTCCTGATCCGGGTTTCCAGTTCTTCAATCGTCGATGGTCTTCCGTCATACCGCAGGATGATCTCATCCGGGACAATACCATGCTCTTTGAGAATTTTATCTATCTGCCCTGCTGCACTCTCTTCAACCACAATGATCCTGTCAACTCCCTCCAGAGCAGCCATAAAGGTCTTTATCGGGAATGGTTCGAGGATAAGAGGGGATACAAACCGGAATGAGTTATCCTTTGCGATCTCCGCCACCTGTCCCCGGACAGAACCCCACGCAATAACACACACCGGTGCTTTTTCATCCCCGGCAATTTTAACACTCCCCGGCTGGTCTGTATACTCTTTCAAAGCCTTCTCTTTTCTTTTTCTCTTCTCAACCATGGCAATGGTTATCTGGGGGTCTTCCGTTGTGATGCCTTTGAAATCATGGGTATAACTGTTTACTTTTACGATCTCGCCAGGATGCGGGGGAGCAAGAAGGGGTGAGATACCATCAGGCATATCCTCATACCGGTGATAGGGAAATGCAGGAGCAGAGACCCGGTGTGGGAGGAGGTCCGGCAGATCTGACGATCCGGTAAAAAGCCCCTCCGAGAAGGTTTTATCGGTTATGATAAAGGCAGGGACCTGGAATTTCCATGCGATCCGAACCGCCTCCGCTCCGAGGAAGATTGCTTCTTCAGGTGTGCCCGGAGCTGCTATCCATCGGGGAAACTCTCCCTGTCCTGCATAGCGGATGAACATCAGATCAGATTGTGCGGTATAGGTCGGCAGTCCGGTCGATGGGCCGGTTCGTTGTGAGACGACGATGACGATTGGAATTTCTGCCTGTCCTGCAAGGGAGAGCCCTTCGGTCATCAGACAAAAGCCCCCGCCGGAGGTGCCGACTGCTGCCTTCCTGCCGGCATAGGAAAACCCGAGTGCCATGAGAATGACTGCTATCTCACTCTCCGGATGATATACCTGAATACCTGCCTCATCTGCAATTGATGCGAGAAAATGCAGGATACCTGACGACGGGGTCATCGGATAGGCCACATAGGCATCAAGCCCGCCGGCCAGAAGGCCAAGTCCAATCCATTCATTGCCTGAAAGGAAGGGTCTTGAAGAACCCCCGGGGATACCCAGCTTCCGGGATGGTGAGAGCACGTCCCAGGCGGCCCGGGCAATCTCAAGATTTTTCTCTGTTTTTTTGGGATTCTTTCTTTTCAGGACCGGTTCTATCCTCTCCCAGGGTACACCAAGATACCTGATCAGGGCACTGATCATAGCGGTATTTCCCATGATCGGAATCCCCTGGTGGGTGTTAATCAATTGGCCAAGCGGTATCTCAAGGCCTGGTGCCTTTACCCGGTCGGCATCGGAGATGATGATCCCGTCATCTGACAACCGGCCTTTATGAAGATCGGCAGTCTGCTGATCAAAGGCGATGATGACATCCACCCCGGATCGGAATGCCGTCACCGGATACTCTGCAGCACGAATGATACAGAAGTTATGCCCGCCCCTGATGAGCGAGGGATAATCGACATACTGGTACACATGATATCCCAGTGAGGAAAAGACAGAGCCGATAACCTGACCTGCCTGTGAGATGCCGTCTCCTGCTTTTCCTCCGATAAGGACTGAAAATTCTGCCACCGTAGCTGCCTCTCTGTGGGAACTGTGCTTTATCTGGTAATCAATATTGCTACTGTATGAGAATGTGTGAGTACGACCTCTCAATAAAAAAACGAAAACTATTGAGTGATATCTGATTGTATAGTGATACCATAGAAACTCTGGATCTATTGGGGAATCAAAAGAGAGAGATCAGTAAATTTATATGGTATCAGATCCCGGTCATATATATGCGCGTTTTATCTCTCTCCGGGAGTCATGTGAAGAAGGGCAATACCGGTCTGCTTATCGGTTATCTGAATGAGCAGATAGAAGAGGCCGCGATTGAAGATCTCAAAATGAAATCGGTGTCCCTGGCTGATGCAAAGATCGGTCCCTGTAAAGGATGCAGAAAATGCATGGAGACCGGGTATTGTGTGGTGAAGGATGATTTCAATTCTATTGCCAGAAAAATGCTCAAGAGTGATCTTCTCATCATCGGCTCACCGGTGTATTTTCAGGATGTATCAGGTCGTGTAAAAAATCTTATCGACCGGACGTATTCTCTCTGGCATGACCGGCAGCTCAAAGGTAAAAAAGTCATTCCGGTTGCAGTCAGTGCGGTCTCCGGTGAGGATCGTGCTTTGGAGACCCTCCGCATATGGGCACAGGCTCATGAGATGAAGATAATCAGGTCAGTATACGGGCATGGGTACAAGAGGGGTGAAGTACTCAAAGATCCAGAGGCCAAAGATGCAGTAATAACGGCAGTCCGTGATCTAGTTGGGGAACTGAAGTCAGAACACTGATGACTTTCGTTATCCACGGTGAGTTTCAATCTGTAACTTGGTCCTGAAGGTTCTGAAGAATGAATCCTTTTCAGACTCGACGGCCCATATCTCGAGTGAGCAGTCTGATATACAGGAGACTGATAAAACAACCCTGTCTTTTTTTCTGATAAACTCCGCCTTCTCAACACGCCGGTCATGACTGCGGTCAAGGTTTTCAGCAAGCCTGAGCAGGAGAGAAAGGACCCTGACTATTCTCCGGTCGGTCCGGTCCAGTTCCTGAAAAGGATTGTCCCGTTGCCGTGGGAGTTTTTTCCGGTGATATCGTGCAATAAGCCCGATCATCAGGACCTCATGCTGGTTAAAACCAAGAAGGGGAACCTGTGTTATAAGATAGAATGAGTGTTGATGATGGTTGGAAAACGAGATAAACTGCCCGACGTCATGCAGATATGCCGCATGTGAAAGGAGTTCTTCTGCGTTGTCGTACGATCGAAAAAGTCCAGATCTGATCCCTGAGTGGTAGAGCTGCAAAGAGAGTTTGACAATATGAGAAGCATGGGGCTCATCAATATGGCAGAGCCGGCCCAGGTGCGTTACGGATCGTTCCCGTATGGATACTGGTTCTGCATGGGGAAAGCCAGGGATCCTGGTGATGTAATCAACGAGCAGGCCGTCCCGAAGAGAGCGGGATGACGTATACACTCCTTTGAGCCCGCTCACCTTGATTATCTCATGAAGTATGACCGCACCGGCGATGATAATATCTGCCCGGTCAGAATTCAGGCCTTGCACCTCTCTTCGCACCTGCAGGGGCAGATTTGAGAGATACCTGATGAGAATGTCCAGTTCTTCGATGCTGATAAATCCGGGAATATGAGATGAAACACATGGTTTATGTGATGCAGCGATTGTTTCAAGGGAGAGGATGGTTCCTGAACTGCCAATCGCCCTGGTGATATTCCAGGTGGTAATATGCCGTGCAATATGCACGATCTCATGCTCAATCCGCCTTCTCAAAGAAAAGAGCATGTGCTGTGATACTCTCCCGTCCTTTTCAGCCTGTACAAACATCCCCGTAGTTCTGATAGCTCCAAGTTTCAGACTTCTCAGAAAGAACGGTTCATGCTGATCTCCGACAATAATCTCTGTCGAACCACCACCGATATCAATAAAAAGAGCCGTTTCACCTTTCAGGTCAATCCCGCTTGATACCCCGAGCCATATCAGTCTTGCCTCCTCTGCTCCGGAGATGATATGAATTTTAACACCGGTAAGTTCCTCAATCCGGTTGCAAAGTTCCTCACCATTTGATGCCTCTCGTGTTGCTGATGTGGCTACTGCGACAAATTCTTCGGCCCCCCTGCTTTTCGCAAGTTCAATCAGCCGGACGATTACCCCTGTTGCCCGCTCCATGGCTGCATCGGTCAGCCGGTTATTAAGAAATTCCCCTTCTCCAAGTCTGATTACCTCTTTCTGCTGGGTAACGAGAGTGTATGATCCGTTCTGATTCAGTCTCACAACAAGAAGACGAACGGAATTTGTCCCAAGATCAATAAATCCAATAATCCGTGGAATATTCAGGTGCATGAAAGACAAATCCTGCGATGGGTAAGTTCTTGTAAAAGCATGCTTTTCTCGGCAAAGACTGGTGAATCATGGTATAACGGGGTTTTACAGGTACAGGAGATTACAATTTCCTCTGATGTAATAAAGCAATGGATTTCCCTGACCAGATTCTGATGTGCCCGGTCAAGGACGTCAGCTACTCGGAGGATGCCGGAGCACCAGGAAACAATCTGCTTATCATCCTCACAGAGTTCTTTAAAGACAGCATGATCAGGCCTTGGATGCGACTTCCGGTGGTATCGGGCAATTAACGCAATTATCTTTCTCTCCCTGGTTGTCAGGTTCATTGTTGTATCGGTAAGGATTATGTCCCGTGATGCTTTATGATGGGGCTTATCTGCTCTGCTCCAGCCGATATCGTGGAGAAGAGCTGCCGCTTTTAATAAATCCCGGGTATCAGGGGGCAGATGGTGCAGAGGGCGTAAGTCGTCAAATATCATACCCGATAACCGGCATACCTGTTGTGCATGAAAAGGATCCGGGTCCAGCCTTTCTGAATAGTCCTGGATAACCGGCCAGACCGATCTCTTCATCAGACCGAATCCTCCGGTTCGGATACGACATCCAAGGGCTTTCCTTCAGAGACGATCCTGGCAAATGAATCAGGAAGGTGGCGGTTTCTGATGGCATCAATTGCCCGGTCAATATCATAAGGTACCCGCACATGAACGATTGAGAGCGGGTCCAACGTCAGCAGGGCATAACAGGCACGGGGATCGCCATCTTCTGTTCTCCCGACACTCCCGCAGTTCACAAATACCACATTATCAATCTCCCTGATGGATGGGATATGGGAATGACCGGTTACGATAATATCTGCCTTTGTCTTTTGTGCAATCTCACGAAACCTGGACTCCGGCGTCTCCTGGACAAGATATTCAGTAAGCGAATCAGGGCTGCCATGGGTGACCAGAATGGTAGTTTCCTTTACTCTCAATGTATATTCCCTGGGAAGCCCTGCGAGGTAGGCCCGATTCTCCTTTGAGAGATGATGGTATGCAAACCGCATCGCAATCTGCTTGTCCCGTGATCTGGGCCGTCCTGTCTTCCATTTTTTCACAAGGACTGCCTGGTCATAATTTCCGATAACCGAGAGGACATGGGATGCCCGAAGAGATGATATGACCTCGTCAGGAAATGCACCATATCCAATACTATCACCAGCATTGAGTACTGCCGTAGCACCCTTCTTCCGTGCATCAGCAAGTACTGCCTCAAGGGCAGGAAGATTTGCATGTACATCTGATATCAGGGCAATCGTAACCGGCCCGTCATGACATGGGTCTGAACGTTCCTGGAATGACTGATGGACAGGTATTGATACCTTTTCCCTCAGCTTGTCCCAGAATCCCTCCTGTTTGAGTGAGTCCCAAAGGGTATGCAGTTCAGAAAAAAGTTCTGCTCTTTTCTTCTTCCGGTTATCAAGCAGTTTTAATAGCCCTTCCTGAAGGATAGAGAAAAAGTCGGGATTTCCAAAATATCTGAGGGCTCGTTTCTCCTCATCCCTGATGAAGAGGGGGATCTTCTCAATCCAGACATCGCAGTCATGCATGTCACCAAGAACATCCTGAAGATGTTTAAAAGTCTTAATCTCTGTTTTCAATCCGCATTCAAAGAGACCCGCGAATGACTCCAGGGTATATCTGAGTCGTTTTGCAGCGATTCGCATCTCATGGTGACGATGGATAGTATCCGGTTCTGACAGCCAGGGTTCAAACCAGAAGAGATCAGAGATGGCGGTCATGATATTGACAAACGCCTGTTCATAGGAGAATGGAGAGACTTCTCCACCATCCTCAATCTCTGCCCTGACCTTCAGTTCATGCAGGCAGGTCGTTACAGATTCAAGAACCGCTGTCTCCTCCAGCTGGTCGACGGCTCTGACAAGATCCGGTTGTATCTGCCGACGCCGGGTTTTGAGTCGGTGGAGCAGACATTCAAGACCTGGTCTGTATATATCAAATGAGGTGCATGAAAGAAGACCCTCCGATTCGGATCCCTCACAGGGGTTCCCGTCTGTCACTCTGGTAAAGAGCGGGTGATACATGCATTCATTCCCTTCATTATCCGGTTTATTGTCTGTTAATGGATGGGAATAGAAGAATACCTCTCCCTGACAGGAGTCCCTGCATTGTTTCGCAAGAAATGAACTGATAAAATCTATCTGGACATCCAGGTCACGGGCCTCACCAAGTGACCTTGTAATGTTTCTGATGGTGCGTCTCCATCTTTTTACAGTATGAGACGGGAGGCAGGGAGAGAATATGGTAAGGCATGCCCTGAGCCGGCGGGTTGCAACCCGTGCCCGATGGACATATTCGATATCGTCTGCCGTTTTTACTCCCGATAACTCCTGCTGTAATGATCGGAGGAGCGGAAGCATCGTCAGAGCAGCATACCGGGAAAAAGCAGGATCCTGTGTATGTCTGTGATCACATCTCATCTATGTCCTCCCGTACTGGAGTAGGCAATATGGTATGTATGATATATAGAGGAGCCTATTTCACTCCTTTGATCCTGCTCCCATCCGTCAGATCTGAACTGAAATCAGGGGTTACTTCTCCACTTCAAGGCGGTAACAGTAGTCAGCGGCAGAATCTCCTTTCGCTTCGTCTTTCTTTTTATCATAGAGGGCCGCTGATAGGATGGCTTTTATCACCATGGCGATAGAGAAGATACATATCCCCAGCACGACCCACATCAGAAGTGAGACATGGTCAGATATGACCGGAATATTTCCAATCAGGTATCCGCCTCCGACAAGCCCTCCGGTCCAGAGTATTGCACCTGCGACATTATAGAACAGAAACCACTGGTAATGCATCTTCCCAATCCCGGCCAGGAACGGAGCAAAAGTCCTGACAATCGGGACAAACCGTGCGATAACGATGGTTGCCCCTCCATATTTCTCAAAGTAGTGATGTGTCTTTTCCAGCCATTCTTTATGGATAAATGCTGAAAGGCGACCCTCCATGATCTTACACCCGGCATATCTGCCGATCCAGAAATTTGCCGTATCTCCGATGATTGCTGCAAGCCCGATAATAAGAAGCAGAACCCAGATATTGAGAACGCCGGTCCCGGCAAGGGCTCCAGATACAAAGAGGAGTGAATCTCCTGGCAGGAACGGGGTCACCACAAGTCCGGTCTCACAAAAGATGATGAGAAAGAGGACGGCATAGATGAGGGCTCCTAATTCACCGGCCATCTGCTCAAGTGATGAATCAATATGAAGAATCAGATCAATGAGGGTTAAGTCCATATCTGCGGATCTGTTCCCTCTCCGGGGCAATAGGGTTTCCCATATCGGAATCAGGGATACCAGATATTATCGGGAATAGTGCGTGTCTTTTTAAGTTATAATTCCCCGTCCTGGTCACTATCCGGGTGAAACAGAAAGACTCCGTGATGACGGTGCAGGTATTTGAGTATCTTCGTGGACTCATGCCATCGCTGGTCAAGCTGGTCTATCATCTGGTCGATCTCCTGTACCTGTGCAAGTATCTGTCCAGCTTTATCGCCAAGAGTCAGTTCAGCCTGGCCTGCGATTATGGTGAGGGGATTTCTGACCCCGTCATTTAATATGGCTAATTCGGCAAGATTTTTCTGAATCTGAATGATTGCTTCTTCTTTTTGGGATTCGATACGTTTTTGTTCAGAAATATCGGTGAATGTCCAGAGCGTCCGCACTCCCTCATCAGGCCCTCCTGTCAGCATCTTTGCTGATAGTATGACCGGGATCTCTCTGCCTGTTGCGTGGATGACGATAAGTTCAGATTCATATACTGATCCAAAATCAGAGATATCACGGAGGAAGCGTTGAAAATCATTAAGACTCTGTTTAGGAATATAGGTCATGAACGATCTGCCAATCACTTCGTCCCTCTCATATCCCATCAGCCGTACCCAGGCCTCATTCACCTCGATTATCTCCCCTTTTTCATTCAGAGACTGATATGGAACCGGGGCCTGTTCAAAGAGCAGACGAAACCGCTCTTCACTCTCCCGCAGTGCATTCTCTGCACTTTTTTTCGCAGTAATATCCCGAAAACTCCACACCTTTCCGACTATCTCCCCATCAATCATCTGGGGCTGGGAGTACCGTTCATATATCTTCCCGTTCCGGAGTTCTATAATATCAATCCCCGGTCTGATTCCTTCTCTGATCCGGTAATCGGTCCGGTTGA
The DNA here is from genome assembly GCF_020216685.1 of Methanospirillum hungatei. Classification (GTDB taxonomy): domain Archaea; phylum Halobacteriota; class Methanomicrobia; order Methanomicrobiales; family Methanospirillaceae; genus Methanospirillum; species Methanospirillum hungatei_B. Next base: position 19,566 of record NZ_JAIWNS010000107.1, read on the forward strand.
AAAAATGATTCGGGTTTTTTATCTGCGGGAGGATATAACTGAGAATCGCAGAATAGTCCCCTCCTTCCACAAGATGATAGGGGATATTCCACATCTGAACAAATTTCCTGTTCCAGGCACTTATCTTTCCTTCGCTGTCAACGACGATGATGCCATCCGCGGTTGATTCAAGGGTAGAACGAAGTAAGGCAGTGGTCTCTTTCACCCGTTTTTCTGCATAATATTTCTGAATGGCAAGGTTGATCTTTGAGTAAAGATCTGCAAATTCCCTGCCCGGCTCACCTGACTTTTGCAGGTAAAAGTCT
>NZ_JAIWNS010000108.1 GCF_020216685.1 Methanospirillum hungatei
CTTGTCGGAGAGAAAGAAGGAAAGAAACTGTTCCGGATTACCTATGCGGTTCGTCTCCCGCGATATACGAAAGGAGATATCATTTTTATCCGGAATACCTATGGTGAAATTCTGGGGGCAGAGGGGAAGACCATCAGTTACCTGGATTTGGCCTCAGGAATTCCCCGTACCGTCCCTGAATCCACCCAGTCCAGATATATCGGATCTGTTCGGGACGGAATTCCCATGCTGGTCATATATCAGGATGGAGAAACGCTGGGTCTCATGAATGAAGAGACTGGAAAGACAGAAGAAGTCCCGGTTCAGTCATGGCGGACCATCGTCTCCGGAGAACGGGTACACATCATCCGGGATGATGACCGGGTCTTGGTAGTCTGAACAACCGATAATATGAATGTCCGGGAGATCCCCATCAGGGAAATGAAGAGAAGTCTTTCAGATCCATGGGTGGATACCAGCAGAAAACCCTGGGTATCGGGAGATATTGCGTATGTCCCGGTGCAGAAAGGATACTCTTATACCCTGACTCTTCCGGAACGGCGAAGAAAAGGCAGAGGGTACCAGAAGCTTGGTTCAATTATCGCGTTTCATGGTGAACAACCTGATGCAGGCGTCATCGATGAAGTACGAAATCTTCATCACCCACAGGGGATTATCTGGTACCGGGGTCACCATGGAGAGATGCGGATTCCGGATATTGTTCTTCTTTATGGAGAGGTTTCAGATACCATCCACAAAGAGTCCGGTCTTTTATATCACCTCAATCCGACTAAAGTGATGTTTTCACAGGGTAACCGTGAAGAGAAGCGGAGGATAGCAAATCTTGTAAAACCTGGTGAACTGATTTGCGATATGTTCGCCGGAATCGGATACTTTACCCTTCCGATGGCAAAAGCCGGGGGATTTATTCATGCTCTTGAGATAAATCCGGATGCTGTGCACTATCTAGAAAAAAATGTCCGGGAAAATGCCCTTGATGCACGGATTTGTATCACAATGGGAGACTGCAGAAAGACTATCACCGGGACATATGATCGCATTCACATGGGGTATTACGAAGCAGCTGGATTTCTGGATACCGCACTATCCCATGTCAAATCAGGGACGGTGCTTCATGTTCATGGGATTGGAGATAATACCACCGAGATTCAGAAGCACCTGAAAACCTTCGGACTTACTGCAACCATGGAACACAGGATTATCAAGAAGATCGGGCCAGGGAAGGTTCATACCATGACTGATGTGGTAATATCATGATTCTGAGTGGGAAAACAATTCTTATCGGGGTTACCGGAAGCATTGCTGCAGTAGAGACCGTCCGTCTGATTCATGCCCTGAGAAGAAAAGGAGCTGAAGTTCAGCCGGTGATGAGTCAGGCGGCTTGTTCGATCATTCATCCTGATGCCCTGACCTATGCAAGCGGACGGGAGACCATTATCCGGATCACCGGTCATGTTGAACATGTCCTGTACTGCGGTGATGAGGGACGTGCTGATCTTTTTTTGATCGCCCCATGCACCGCAAATACCATATCAAAGATAGCCTGCGGGATTGACGACACAACCGTTACAACCTGTGCAACCACTGCTCTTGGAAGAAAGATGCCCATCATCGTGGTTCCTGCTATGCACCATGCAATGTTCCGGCATGAAATCGTCATGAAAAATCTTGCTGCCCTGAAAAACATCGGCATTGAGATAGTGGGACCCCGGATAGAAGAAGGGAAAGCAAAAATTGCTGATATCAACGAGATAGTCCTCTGGTGCGAACGACTTATATCTGGCAGACCACTTGCCGGTAAACGAATCCTTATTACCAGTGGCAGATGCGAAGAGCCGGTAGATGATGTCCGGGTCCTCACCACCCGTTCTTCCGGTAAAATGGGTCGGGAACTAGCATATGAGGCTTTTCGCCTGGGTGGTGATGTAACCATTATTCACCGGGATGAGATCCTGGTTGGAAGAAATATCCCTGTCACCACCGCATCATCGATGGGAGATGCAATCAGGTCTGTGATGAAAGAACATATACCAGATATATACATCAGTGCTGCAGCCATCTCTGATTTTGCTCCGGAATGTATATCCGGGAAAATTCCCAGTGGAAAACCTGCATCAATACAACTTCGTCCCCTTCCAAAATTACTGGATCTCGCTCTTGGAACCATACCGGTCACGGTCGCATTCAAACTGGGAGAGTCTGCACATGAAGAAGCAGAACAACTTCTATTAAAGGGGGTGACCATGGTCTGTGCCAACAAACCGGACAATCTGGGATCTGATGATGCTCAGTACACCATTCTGGATTCATTTGGAGAGAAATCAATAGCGGGAAGTAAACAGGAGATGGCCTCGCAGATATTTGATCGAATCATTGAAAAGCACCTGTAATCATGGAACTGACACGTGTTACTGCCTTCTGCCCAGGCCATATCTCCGGATATTTTCTCCCGGTTATCCATGATGATCCTGATATATCGGGAAGTATCGGAGCTGGTATTGTCATCTCTGAAGGTGTCAGGGTGATTGCAGAAAAAAGTGCTGATTCTACCGTGAAGATCTTTCAGACCGACCGGTACGGACAGCCGGCAGAGAGAGCAGAATCATCACCGGTTCTTCTGGATCTTCTCGAATATATGCAGGTAAATGCATCAATTGAGACCTGTTGTCATCTCCCGATCGGGAGCGGATATGGTATGTCAGCTGCCGCTCTTTTAGGAACAGTTCATGCGCTGAATGCGCTGTATGATCGTAATCTCTCTCCCCGGGATTGTGCCCGGATTGCCCATCGGATAGAGGTACAACACCGGTCAGGACTTGGAGATGTTTCCGCGTGTCAGGGAGGAGGATTTGTTATCAGAAAAACACCAGGGCCGGATGGAGATATCATGCGGATAATGGATGCCCGCCCCATCTATGCCCTGACCATCAGTCCTATAAAAACCTCATCAGTGCTTTCATCTCCTGACATGATGGCACGGATAACCAGGTCATTTCCTTCCCGGACACCACAAAATCTGGATGATATTATGTCTCTTTCACGGGAATTTGCTGAAAGGAGTGGCCTTATTTCCAAAGAGATCCGAACCGTCCTTACTGCATGCGATAAAGAGAACCTCCCTGCAAGCATGACCATGCTGGGATGCGGAGTATTTGCACTCGGAAAAAGAGCAGAATCGGTTCTGAAAAAATTCGGAGATGTATTTAAACTCACCATTTCACCGGGAGGCCCGGCTATTTTATATGGAGAACGAACTTCATGATACCAGAATCTCATCCCAGGTACAAATCACTGGTAACCAGGGAAAAACTGGCTCAGTACACCAAAACCGGAATAGTATCACTTGAAGGACTAACTGCCCACGGAAGAGGAGAGGCTTTTGACTACCTGCTTGGGGAAGAGACCACTGAATCGGCACTTCGGGCAGAGAAAATTGCTGCAGCTCTTCTTCTCTCTGCAAACCACCCGGTTATATCAGTGAACGGAAATACCGCTGCTCTTGCTGCAAAAGAGATTGCACAGCTTCAACAGGCATCACAGGCACGGGTTGAAGTAAACCTGTTCCATCGGACAGAAGAGCGGGTGCAGGCAATATCTGATCTCTTACAGGAACATGGCATCACGCTGGTAGAAGGAGCTGTCTCCAGGTATATTCCTCTGGATCATGACCGGGGGCTCTGTCACTATGACGGGATGTACTCTGCTGATGTGGTACTGGTCCCCCTGGAAGATGGGGATAGAGCACAGGCACTTATCGATCTTGGAAAAAAAGTTATTGCCATTGATTTAAACCCCCTCTCCCGGACATCAAAGGTTGCAACAGTACCTATCATAGACGAGGTTACAAGAGCACTTGTAAATATTACCGGATTCTGCACTGAACTTGGTCAGGATGAGATTACCAGGCTTACAGAGGATATTCACGGAACCGGATTTATCAGGGATGCCCTTGAATATATACGGGAGAGGCTTTTGAATGTTCTGGATTGAAAGATATCGTCCGGTCACTTTTGACCAGATACGTGGTCAGGAACGGGTGTGTGAAGTGCTCAGGCGATGTGCCGCAACAAAAAACCTCCCACATCTCGTAGTATCCGGCCCCTCAGGAACAGGGAAGTCAGCAGCGGTTGAGGCCACCTTACGTGAATTATACGGAGAGACCTGGCAGGATAATGTAACCATCTTCAGGACCTCTGATCTCATGGAACGGGGGAAATCTGCGCTTGAATCAGACGAACGGTTTTTACATCTGTACCGACCTGATGAATCATTTCTCTCAAACTTCAAACATATCATCTCTTCTTATGCTTCCATCCGACCGATCAATGCAGAGTTCAAAGTAATGCTGTTTGAAGATGCCCATGCGTTATCACATGATATCCAGCATGCCCTCCGCCGGACCATGGAACGGTACAGCAATACCTGCCGGTTTGTCTTTTGTACAACACAGGCATCAACCCTCATCCCACCGATTAAATCCAGGTGCCTGCCTCTCTTTTTCACCCCCTTATCCCGTGAGATAATCAGGGACTGCCTGAATACGATTCAGAATGATATTCCAGAACCTGATCGTATCTCTGAAGATGAGACCGGCCTTATTGTTGCTGCTGCAGGCGGGGATCTGAGAAAGGCAATCATGTATCTGCAGGTGAGGGTGGAGACGAAAATCCCGTTCAATCCTGATACCTTAAGCAGAACTGATACCCAGGAAGAGGCCTGCCTTGCCCTCCATGCTATGAAAGCAAAAGATATCGCAGCGGCCCAAAAACGGCTGCAGGATCTGATGATCACTCAGGGGCTATCTGGCAGAGAGATTATCTCCACCCTTCTTCAGGTCACTGAACGCGAATATAATGATCCGGAGATTGTGACACGGCTTGCCGATACTGATGCCCGTCTGACCCATGCCGGGAATGAGTATCTGCAGGTCAATGCCATGGTAGCCACCATCATCGCGGAGGTGTTTTCATAACCAGAGCAAAGTCATCGGTACATGCCCGGGTGCAGTCACATTATGATGATATCGCTGACGTGTATGACCAGCGGTATGATCATCGGGAACGAGGGCGTATCTATTATGATCATATCGCCGGGGCAGTACTTGGCAGAATAAATTCATCAGGTCACCTTCTGGACATCGGATGCGGTACAGGACTATTCCTCGAGCGATACTTAAAGGAAGGAACAGACAGGACCGCTACCGGTATTGACATCAGTCCGGGGATGATCAAAAAAGCCCGGGAACGATACCCTGATCTTCCCTATGTGGTGGGAAATGCAGAGCTTCTGCCCTTTGAATCTGACTCATTTGATTCCATCTCAAGTCTTCTGGCCTTCTCATACCTTCAGAATCCGGGGCAGAGTCTTAAGGATTGTTACCGGGTTCTTGTTCCAGGAGGGAGGCTGGCGGTCTGCACTTTAGGGAAAAATATCTTTACATCAAGCCTTCCGGCCCTCTACTCAATTGGAGCAAAGATGAAGATACGCCGGGTCGGTGTGGGATCTTTTGCCGAACACTATTACTCTGCAAAAGAGATGTACGATCTTCTCGATAAAGCAGGTTTTGAAGAGATTGAGATCTTTAAATGTTCATTTGCTCACTTCAACCTTGCCGGCCCGCTCTTCATGATCGCAAAAAAAGTAGAATCCTTTATTGAAGATAATATCCCCTATCTGGCTTACAACCTGATCGCTGCCGGGAAAAAACCTGAATGAAATCCTTCTTCTCCGTATAATTACTTTCCTTTCAGTTTTTTTGAAAGTGCTTCAAAGGTGTATTCCATCTCATAATGGCAGCAATGTCTCCTGGGTAACCATAAAAACCGTTTTTGAAACTCAACATCTGCCCTGGTAACATGCAAAGCCAGGGAGAGCTGAAAGGCCAGTATTACAAACACGGTGAGGATAATATCACGAAGTGTAAGCGAAATGGTTGAGAAAAAGGAGTAATGAGCAGTGATTAAATAACGGATCTGATCCTCAAGTCCTGCAAGTTGTCCGATGGTAACGGCGACTATGATTATGAGAAGCCCGAATAACAGGATCATAACACAGGAGATAATCCAGGAACGAAGGAATCTGCCGATGATCGCAACTATCGTGCATAAAATAAATATTATTACAACAGGGTCCGTCAGTGCCTGAAGGATCGTACTATCCATTGATGTAAAATCCACCGGCATCAGGTTTAATTATTTCTATATTTTTGAGTCCATTTTTTTTTAGAACAAGCAGGTCACGCACATTTTATATTCATTACCGGAAAAGTAACACTATGGTTCAGTCATTCCATTCGTGTTGGCATTACAGACTACTTTTCAGCAGGATACAGGAGTTTACATGAATCAGCGGTTTTGTATCGGGTTTGAAGTTCATCAGCCATATCGCCTTAAAAAAGGATTCAAACCTGATTTCACAAACGGTCCGGACGATCCGATGGAGCGCTACTTTGATGACGCCAATAAAGAGATCCTGCTCCGGGTCTGCGATAAATGTTATGAACCGGCTACCTCGATCATCCTTGATCAGCTGGATGACGGATTTTGCTGTGCATTCTCTCTCTCCGGAGTGCTTATAGAACAGATGGAGAGATGGGCGCCAGATGTTCTTGATCTCTTCAGACAGGCAGCACAGCATAAAAATGTCGAGATGATCGGGCAGACCTATTTTCACAGCATCTCCAGCCTGTTCTGGACCATGGATGAATTCTGCAACCAGGTAAACCTCCATCGCGACCTCCTCAAAGACGTGTTTGGAGTAACTCCCCAGGTATTTGAAAATACAGAATTTCTTTTTGATAACCGGATTGCTGCCACGGTAAAAGATCTCGGTTTTAAAGCCTGTTTTACTGAGGGTGTAGATTACATCCTTGAATGGCGGAGCCCGAATTACCTGTACCAATGTGCCGGTCTGCCGGTCATCATGCGCAATTTTAAACTTTCAGATGACATTGCGTTCCGGTTTACCTGCCGGGACTGGGATGCATGGCCACTGACGGCCGATCGGTATGCAAACTGGGTCTCACGAACTCCGGGAGATTTTGTACCGGTATTTATCGATTACGAAACCATCGGTGAGCATTACTGGGTAGAGACCGGAATCCATGAATTTTTCAGACATCTGGGTCCGGAGATGAGAAGATCAGAGGTCCAAATGGTAAAACCTTCAGATCTGTTATCCTTCCCGGTACATGATGAATTTTCAATTCCTCTTCCCATCTCCTGGGCCGATGCCGAAAAGGATGGGACAGCCTGGATTGAAAATCGAAAACAGAAGAATGCATTCAGGTCAGTGCAGCGTGCAGAATCATTCTGTAAAGATAAACATACCTGGCGGTGTATGCAGATCAGTGATCATTTCTACTATATGTCATGTAAACAAGGATCCTGTGGAGAAGTCCATACCTACTTCAGCCATCAGCCGGAACATGAAGCATTTATTACCTATATGGATGTCCTGGCAGATTTTATCGAACGTTCAATACCTGAAATGGACAAAAAGGAGTACCTCTATCCACTCCGTACCATTCCAATCGATGATGCCTTCTACTTCTCAAGTCCGGTCGGATACACCGGTCATGTCGCCTTTGATATGGATCAGTTTGCCGATATGCTTCAGATTGTTCCATCAGACTCTATCACATATCACCACCAGAAAGGCGATTTTGCCAGCTGGTGCCGGAATGTATTAAAGGATGAGCCCCTGGCACAGGCTATTGAAAACGCCCGGAACCGGCAGGAGCTGATACTGGCTGCAGATACCCGAAGACATGAGTTATGGACCGCTTTAAAATAATGCAAAATACCATATTTCCAATAGTATAGATGAATACCGGCCTGTCAATTTTTTGATATGAATTTTTGAGCGCGGGATGATGCTATCGCTTTTCCCGACCTGCTTTTCATCCGGACACAAGGTTGCTATCTGTACAGGGGATAAAATATGAGGAATTACATCTGGATACGCAATACACCCCCTGGTATTGTCCGGCATATCGGATATATTTTTAATAGAAAGATCATCCATTCTTTGTATATGCGTAGTTTTCCGCTTTCGTTCTGGTTGGACTTTTCAAAACTTTTCAAAAACACCGCTCATCCCGCGTTCATATTTCGTAATGCCCCTCTGATTACTGGAAAAATCACTTCATTCACCAAAAGACACTCTGGTGATGTATCATGACCGGTCACCGCTTTAAAATAGCAATTTTCTGCTGGGAAAACCTCTACAGCGATCGGGTCGGTGGCCTTTCCAATGCGGCGACCTATCTTGCCCAGGCCCTTGCAAAGGATCATGAGGTCCATTTCTTCACCAGAGGCGATGAAGACTTTGAAATGAACAACGTATACTACCACGTCTACCGCCCGCATGGAAATAACATAGTTGAATACTGTGCAGACCTTTCAAGAGGTCTTGTTAACCGGTTTTACCAATATGATGATCCGGGTTTTGATGTCCTTCATTTCCATGACTGGCATGTAACCGAAGCCCTGCATCTCCTCCAGGATCGGCCGACGGTATTCTCATTTCATTCAACAGAATACGGGAGAAATGGAAATGTACACGGGGACTGGTGGGAGTACCATGAGATATGCAGCAAGGAATGGTATGCCAGCCTCATTGCCCGACGGTGTATCATGGTATCATGGACGCTCCGCAACGAAGTGCTTGAACTCTATAAGACCGATCCTGGCAAGATCCATGTCATTCCAAACGGTGTCGTAAAAGAACAGTTTGACGTGAGCATTGATCCCGGTGCCATCAAAGCCCAGTATGGTCTTCATTATATGACACCGCTCATCACCTATATCGGACGGATGGCATACCAGAAAGGACCTGACATACTCGTCGATGCAATACCCCTTATCAGGGAAAAGCACTGGAATGTTGCATTCATCCTTGCCGGCGGAGGAGGGATGCGTGACTGGCTTATAGAAAGGACAAAAGGATGGCCGGTTCAGCTTCCCGGGTTTATAACCGACTCAGAGTACGTCAGGCTCCTGCATGCCAGTGATATTGTTGTAATTCCAAGCAGGAATGAGCCATTTGGTATCATTCTTCTTGAGGCATGGAGTGCAAACCGGCCGGTGGTTGTCAGCAGGGTTGGAGGTCTTGCTGAAAATGTTGAGCATGGAGTGAATGGTCTTGTTGTGGATCCGACTCCGGAGGGGATTGCATGGGGGGTCAATTACTATCTTGACAATCAGCATGATAGAATCAGATTATCACGAGGTGGGTATAACCAGGTGGACCGGAGATTCTTCTGGGATTCAATTAAAGATCAGGTCATGTATGTGTACCGCGAAGCAATGCATTGAACATATCCTGCCGTATATAGAGAGAGTCACTGACCGGCCATGGAACTGACGGACATCCCTCGTTTGATCAGATACGGAAGAGAACTTGCCAATCCCGCTATCGCATCGGCACGTGAATTTCTCATCCCTCAAGGAGATGCCTTCTCCTCATCTTCTTTTGCAGGGAATACCCGCCGGTACCATGGTCTGTATGTGAACCGTGAACGGATCATTCTCTCTTCACTTCATGAAACGATAAACGGGATCTCACTTCTGCCAGGATGGTGGGGTGAGCGATCCCCTGACGATTCTATCAGACACATTCTCTCAGCTCAGATGTACCCGGTCTCCCAGGAGATATCAGTCGGAAAAGCTCTGGTTACCAGAACCATAGATCTTCATCAGGGACTCTCCATCCGATGGGAGGTGAATGGAACTGCTGATATGGTAATCCGTCCGCTGATGACAGACAGGAGTATGCATAATCTCAATTCTGAGCATCAGATAGAGGTCAGGCCGGTTCAGGGAGGGTACGACTGGAACGGATACCAGTTCAGATGCACTCTCCCCTTTATCGAAGAGTATCAGCAGTACTTCAATGCCCGGTACCCAAAGGAAGCAGACCGTGGATATGACGATACGGAAGATCTCATCTCACCTGGATTTTTCGCCGGAACAGGGATGAATGAGGTCATAGAACTGGAGGTATTTCCTTCCGGATTATATACGCTCCGTGATTCTCCGAAAGGATCTTCAAGCGATCTGCTCATCCGTGCATCACAACTCTGTCTGCGCAATGGTGGGATACTTGCCGGATATCACTGGTTTCATCAGGAATGGGGCCGGGACACGTTCATCAGTATGCCAGGTCTCCTCCTTGCAGGCGGTCGGTACAGGGAGGCAGAAGATACCTTCAGAAAGTTCCTTCGTCACCGGAGAGGAGGGCTTATTCCAAACAGGTATCCTGACACGTTCAATTCGGCGGATGGTTCTCTGTGGCTTTTCTGGGCTTTGTTTCATTATCTACAGACCCATCACGATTCGCCCTTTATTGACGAGATAACGCCGGATCTGGAGTCACTTATCACATCCTATCCGGAGACTGAAATAACCAGCATGGAGCATGATCTCATATCAGTCAGTCCGTGTTCAACCTGGATGGATACACCCAGTACTCCACGGGAAGGAAGACCGGTTGAAGTAAATGCTCTCTGGGTACTGGCCCTTGAGGTATGTGAGTACCTTGAGATAGGAGTCCCCGTCTCATCCAAACAGGTAAGACGATCCTTTTATACCTTCTGGAATGAAGATGCCGGATGTCTGTATGATGTCCGCGATCCTGATGATGGATCTGTAAGACCAAACCAACTTATCGCTCTTGCCTTAGGGCTTATGCCCTTTGACGAAGGACGGCAGGCCCTGGACCTGATCCAAAAAACACTCCTCACACCCTACGGACTTCGCTCTCTTGCACCGACTGAACCGGGGTATCATGGACGATATGCCGGTGATCCTTCCTACCATAACGGAATGGTCTGGCCCTGGCTCATGGCCTGGTACATGGATGCACTCATACAATACGGTGAACAGCCACGACAGATATCACGGGTACTGCATCCACTCTGGCAGTACTTCCTGACCGATGGAGCAGGGATGCTTCCTGAGATATTTGACGGTGATTTTCCATTTGCTCCCAAGGGAACCATTTGTCAGGCATGGAGTATTGCAGAATTAATCAGAGGCAGAAATACAATTCTTTCTTTAATTAACCCACAGGGTGTCGAGTAACGCCTTTCATTTATATGTGTTTTTCACTTTCACCCTGTTTCCTTTACTCTTATATGGGGGGTACCAGGATCCTGCTATGCCATGTCAGTTCCTCTCCTATCACAGTTCTCAGTCTCTCAAGGGACGTTCACCGCTTTCATTGCACCAGTGGAGGATCTGACCCAAGCGCCCGGTTTATTTCTAAGAAAAGAACCAGGCCTTATTCTCTACCTGTGCGGTAATTATCCGGTGATCCTCCCGGACTTAACCCGGTATTCAGATCGGTTTGTTGTCAGAAGGGCCCTTACTGCCTTTCAGATCCTGACTATCCTTGATGAAGCATACCAGTCATTCCTTATCATTGAACATGATCGGTCGCTCTTTGAAGAACGAGCAGATCTTCTTCCCATCATCGGTCACCGGTGCAGGGAGTATGCAATGAAAAATTCAGGGGTCCTTCTTCTTGCTCCCTACCCTGATATGTACATACAGGCACTTGAGCCATTTTTCCACCGGATATTCCTGGTTGATCATGTGCGGGAAGATAAAATTGTAAAGAAAAAACGAACGAAATCAAAACAGTTATCCCTGGAGGTTTGAGATGACCAAATCAGACAGTTCATTCCTGTTAGATATTACCCGGACCAGAACCGGCGTGGATATCTGGGAGAAGAGAGGAGGTCAGCTCTCCTGTACCCATCACTCTCTTGAGCCGGGTTTTCTTCTTTCTTTTCCGGATAGTCATCAGTTTTACCAGCTCCTTGATGGTCTTGCTGACGAATACCCCGTTACTCCATACCGGATTACTACCATATACGGAGAAGAGGACGGGTACCAGGTTCAGGCCGGGAGGGATGTTGCACAGAAGATAGAAGAACAGACCTTGTACCAGGCCCGACTGTTTAACGTTGATATCAGGCCTGAACAGATCTTCTGCGCACACACAAAAAAGATAGTCGGAGGGTTTCAGGATGCAGACCGGTTCTCTCCTGATCAGAAAGCAGATCTTGATATGATGGAGATTACCTGCCGTGAAAATCCTCACCGGGATCCCCACCCTGAACATATTACCATCACCACTAGCGAAAGACAATGGGTCCTTGACGGACCGGAGCGCAGTATTGCAGAAGATCTCTTTACGATAATCCAGGATAAGGACCCGGACATCATACTTTTTCCTGATTATGACACATGGTCCGGGATTTTTTTAGGAATAGCCAGGGAGAATTATCTGTTTAATTCCTTCAGCAGAACCGGCAGGTTTCACACCGTTGCACCCAGATCCTATTTCAGTTATGGAAGAATGGAACACCGGCTTGGGGCGAAGATTCCTGAAGGCCGGATTATTATTGACACCAGGCAGAGTTTCATGTACCGTGAAGGGGATCTCCGGGGAATTTTACTTGCATCAAGGCTTGCCGGGCTTTCACCCAACCTCACCTGCAGGCTCACACCTGGCACACTGATCTCATCATATGAAGTATACGAAGCCCTTGCCAGGGGGTATGCAGTCCCTTTCCGGAAAAGTGATGCAGAGGCATGCAGAAGAGTCACGGCAATGAGAGTTGATTACCGGGGAGGATACATGCTTCAGCCTCCGCCAGGCATATTTGCAGATGTTACCCAGATTGATTTTACCTCATTTTATCCGTCCATTATCGTCAGTGAAAACCTCTCTCCGGAGACGTTGAACGACCGGACAAAACCCGGATTTCTTTCATCAGTGTTAAAACCGGTCATCACTCTCCGACAACATACCAAGCAGATGAAAAAGACTGATTCATCCTATGCAGGGATGGACGGTGTATTAAAATGGATGTTAGTCACCTGTTTTGGTTATACCGGTTATAAGAATGCCAGGTTTGGAAGAATCGAGGTCCATGAGGAGATTACCCGTACCGCTACCAGGATATTAAAAGACTGTGTGAAACTCACCGAGGCCCATGGCGGAGAAGTTCTTCATGCAATCATCGACTGTCTGTTCATCAGGGGCGGCCCTGCAAAAATCATCCAGGAAGAGATAGAGCGGATGACAACCTTTCATACGGAGGCTGATACCTATGACTGGGTTGTTTTTCTTCCCCAATCTGACGGAAGCGGATCTTACTGCTCTTATTTTGGGCGGTTGAAAACCGGGAAGATGAAGGTGAAGGGTATTTCTGCAAACCGGAGGACCACCCCGCCCTATGTTGTCAGGATGCAGAATGAGATGCTTGATATCCTTTCCACATACCAGGAGATTGATGACATCCCTGATGCACGGGACACCCTGTTCTCTGTGTACAGGCGGTACCTGGATACCATGAACCATGCAGATCTCAGGGATTTTATCATCACCCGGCGCATCGGGAAGCACGCCTACAACAAACAATGTATCGCCCAGGCAGTTCTTGATACATATAAGGAGCATCATGTTGCCATAGAGCCGGGTATGGATGCCTCATTCCTTGTCAGGGATGAGAAACGACTCATAGTTGATCCTTCCTGGGACGCTCAGGGTATTGACACACGGTATTATAAACGGCTCCTTGACAAGGCGTATGAAGAAGTGGCTTCTATGCTCCCCTGAAAATAATTACCATTCTGATACTATGAGAGCGTTTCGCCGTGCATGAATATCGTCATTGCGGGACAGGAACTCCCCCTGTACTCACCCTTTTTGTAAGGGCAAAAAAGAAATTTTAACAGTGATGATACTACTACAATAAGAGTCGAAGATAATTCCCGGCATCTGAAGATAAAAAATGACTCGCGTTTTATATATCGATGATGAAATAACCCTCCTTACTCTGACCCAGATCTATCTGAAAGAGGAGGCAAATCTTGATGTTGAAGTTGCAGCATCAGCTGAAGAAGGACTTAAACTTTTGAGAAGTGAATCATTTGATGCGATAATTTCAGATTATGATATGCCGGATATGGACGGGATAGAACTGTTAAAGTGTGTGCGGAAAGAAAATCCCACTATCCCGTTTATCGTGTTCACCGGAAAGGGGCGTGAAGAGATAGTCATTGAAGCCCTGAATTACGGTGCTGATTTTTATCTGCAGAAAGGCGGTGATCCAAAACCACTCTTTACAGAACTTGCAAATGCTATCCGCCATCTTGTCAGAAGAAGTCAGGCTGAAGATTCTGCAATGCAGCATATGCAATACTGGAAGAAGGTCCAGGAATCTATAAGCAGAAAGTTGGAAGATATTGAAAATTCTGCTCATGCTTTAACGACCATTACAGAGGGTCTTTTCGAAGGTCAGGAACATATCCAAAAGATCCTTATGCGTACACAGGAAATCCATGAAGAACTCCATAACCAGTACAAACCGGAGATGAAATAACCCATGAGTCCTGAAGGTGTCATGTCATCGATTGAGTTCCAGATGAGTCTGCTTCTTTTCGTGGCCCTGGCCGGGTATCTTCTGGCCTCCCGTATCAATCAGTCTGCAGTCATTGGTGAGATTCTTGTCGGACTGATTGTAGGGCCAAGTATCCTTGGTCTTGTGACGTATACCGATTTTGTAAGCAGTATCGCTCACCTTGGCGCGATTATTCTTCTGTTTGTTATCGGATTTGAGTTTAATATCCGTGAGATTTTTAACATAAAATATGGGTTTATCGCAGCTTTTGGAGTTATTGTTCCCTGGATAGGTGGCTATGCCACGGCTCTGCTGTTTCATTTTGATATGCAGGGGGCCTTTTTTGTAGGGACTGCCCTTACTGCCACAAGTATTGCGATAACGGCAAATGTCCTCAGGGAGATAAATCAGCTTCAGTCAGAAGCTGCAAAAGCGATCATCGGTGCGGCGGTCATTGATGATGTTCTGAGCTTACTGGCTCTTGCAATCACGGAGGATTTTGTCTCCGGCTCATTCACCGTGGAAGGGGTCGTATTAGTCTTTATAAAGGCAATCGGATTTATGGCTATCTTCGGTCTTCTTGGAGTATCGGTTATCAGCAAATTCCTCATGAAACTTGACCATTCAAAGATTGCCGAGAAGTTTCCTGAATTCGTTTTTATCACCGCGATGATGATCGCATTCTTCTATGCCATGATGGCTGATCTGGTCGGTCTTTCTGGTATCGTCGGGGCATTTCTTGCAGGAGTCTCAATGGAGAGTGTGGGTCTCAGACATAGCAAGGACTTAAAGGAAGGTGCAGAGTACCTGCAGATCATATTTGCATCAATATTCTTTGTCTCTCTTGGTATCCTGGTTGATGTGCATGCTCTGACACTGGACGGTATCATCTTTATGCTGGTTCTGACTGGTATTGCCATACTGACAAAAGTTATCGGATGTGCAGTACCTTCCCGTCTTATCGGGATGTGCACGAGGGATTCCCTGATAGTCGGGTTTGGGATGTCACCCAGAGGAGAAGTAGCCATGATTGTCGCCCTTATCGGACTTACCGGCGGAATAATTGGGCAGGATATCTATGCAGGCATTGTCTTTATGAGTCTATTAACAACTATCAGCACACCAATAGTATACCGGAACTGGCTATACCGGAAAACACCCAGTATTATAGAAAAAACAGAATAAAAAAATAAAAAATTACCCTTCAAGGGGTATGGTGGTCAACTTTACTGTTTCAACACCTTTTTGAGCCATGAGACGTTCGGCAATCCCTTTTACCTGCTGGGCATCTCCCTTTACTAAAAGAACCTCCACACACCTGGTGTGAGTCACATGGGAATGCAGTGAGGCCTGAATTAAATCCATAAAGTCATGCTGGATATCGGTGATTGCCGCGACAAGTCCGCGTTGATGGTGATCATAAACTAACGTGATAATCCCCTGTCTGGGCCCGGAGAGATCAGCCATCCATTTATGATATCGGATATACGACCGAATGGCATCCCGTATACCTTCAGATCTGGAAGAATATCCCCTGTTTTTCAGAATCTGATCAAAACTCTGAAGTAAATTCGACGGAAGCGATACTCCGATCCGGGATAGATCATGGTCATACAAATCTTCCTGTTCCGAATCAGCGAATGAGGGAGACATGATGATTACTATTTATGTAATATGGTATATCTTTTTCTTACCTTGTATGCCAAAAAGATCATGAGTATTTAAGGATAAGACATCTCTGAAGATTGCATCAGACATCAATGAAATTTATCTCCCAATAGAGAATTCGTTATATTACTCATTAATTTGAAAAACACACTCATATAAATACTCTCATGGTCAGGAGCTCTCACCGGTTTTTTGACCTCTTACGGGATGCCCTGATTTTTTATATCTGAGTATCCATACGAAACGCGGGAACCTTTGGTTTTTGACTCGCATCGTCCACGTGCAGGGACTGGCGGAGAGCAGCGTAAGATCCACAAACAGTGATTGAATATCAGATTCTGAAAAATAATGGGTAATAATTCCATTCCCTTTGAGCACTGTCCCTTCTTCTACTTCTACTCCGGATGTTGATCTGAAATCTTCAGTCCCAAAAACGGTTACCAGTAATTCGCCATCCGGAGAGAGAGTTTGTGTTATCTCACGGGCAGCAGTTATGCGATCCGTGTGCAGAAGATGCCCCAGGATATGATGCGCATCAATATTCTGAATCTGTGCTTTTTTAAAAGGGAGATATCGTACATCAGCACAGATAAAAGAGACGTCAGCGAGTTCTGATCGTGATCTGCAGAGGCGAAGCGCGGTCATGGAGAAATCAACTCCTATCCGGCAGGTCGCTTTGGAGACAAAACGAAGATTTTTCCCATTCCCACAACCCAGATCCAGAAATATTCCCTGGTTTATCTGGGTTGTCGGCTCAAGAGGGGAATTCCCCCAGAGCGTTCCCTTAACCTGGTACTCTGCGTCCCAGGCCTGCCGTTGATCGGTTTTGTTCTCATGAATGTCACCCGCCGGCGTCATGAATATTAAATCCCTTACATGAGCATTTTCCAATAATGATGGCTGTAATAATAGCACCAACTCCGATAACTGCTGATGCGGTTTCAAAGGATGAATAAGAGATGAGATATCCTCCAATGGCTGGGAGGAGAGTCATACCGGCATAACTACAGGTGGAGTACAGACCCATAGCAATTCCCTGTCGTTCCTCTGCTAATGCCAGATATCCAATCTGTGAAACCATGATAAGGCCGGCAACGGCTCCTATGATGAGGATTATTACCGGGGCTATGAGGAAAGAAAATAATAAGGGAACTATCATGAGAGATGATATCCTGATGAGCAGGACCGGTTCGATCTTCAGATACGGGGTTGCGAGTGATGAAAGTATGGTGGCAAAGTTCATTGCCGCAAGAACAGTACTCACCTCATGGACCGGATATCCTGAGAGCTCAGGAAACACAGCCTGTACATACCCGGTTGATCCGAGAAGAATGATCACCGAAACCCAGAGCGGGTACTGACGCAGTATCTGCGAACCGGTTTCTCTGACGAGCGCCTGTACTGGAATTGTATCCTCCACTCCCAGCCGGGGTATGGTGATTATGCATACCATAATGCAGATAAGACCTGTACCAAGAGTGCAGACAAGAGCCCCAAGAAGAATATCTCCGGTCACCATTGCAAGCCAGCCTGACCCGATAAGTCCGCACAAAAGACCGAAATTGAGCGACGCCATGAAAAGACCGGTATTTTTCAGGGTGTCTTTCTGATATCCGATCCAGGATAATGCAGAGGAGATGAAAAATCCTGCACCGATTCCTTCAATAAATCTCCAAATAAGCAGATCGACCGGATCTGTAAGAGTAATTATGAGTATGCCAGATAAGAGAGTGAGGACCAGAGAGATTCGGATTAATAAAGGCTGACCATACCGGTCACTTGCTACCCCGGCGGGAAGCGTTGTTATCATCGCCCCAAAAAAGTATGCCGAGAATATAAGCGTCTGAAACGAAAGATCATCAGAAAGTGAAGGAAGGACCGGGACAATGGCATTTGATAATGCCATCACCATGAAGACTGCAGCAAAAAGAAAAAATGGCCGGGCCATCGGTATCAGATCAGCCGATATGTCTCCAAGTTCATAGGGGAGGTTGTCTGAATGTGTAATTTTTTATAAATTGAACTTGCAAGATCGATGGTCTTGTTCTCATCACCATGAATGGCAAATATCTTCTCTGGTTTGGGTTGCATATGAGAGACAAAATTCATGAGTTGTCTGCGATCTGAGTGCCCTGAAAACCCATCAACCGTGATGCAGTCAAGGTTGACGACGATTGTCTCCCGGTTCCCAATTGGAATCTCACGCCAGCCTTTCTGAATTCTCCGGCCAAGTGTTCCGTCTGCCTGATACCCGACAAAGACCAGACAGTTTCGTTCATCGGCGGCAAGGTTTCTGAGGTATTCCATGACCGGTCCACCGTTTAACATACCGCTGGTAGTGATGATAACACATGGCTCTCCGTTGATGACACGCTCACGTTTCTCTGCAGAATCCACCTGCTCAAAACACTCGGCAAGGAATGGGTTGTGCCCTTCTTTGAAGATAAGATTGCGAAGCTCTGAATTCAGGTATTCAGGATAGGTGGTATGAATTGCAGTCGCTTCCTTGATCATACCGTCAAGATAGACTTTCACCGGGGGGAATTTCGAAAGCCGCATACCTTCTTCAATGGCAAGCATGACTTCCTGGGAACGTCCTACGGCAAATGCGGGGATGATAATCTTCCCGCCCCGTCCAAGAACCTCGCGAAATACCCCGTATAATCTCTCTTCTGCATCAGCACGGTTTGGCTGCATATCCTGGGCCCCCCCATAAGTAGACTCCATAAAGAGGGCCTCAAGTCGTGGATAATGATTTACTGCAGCATTGAAGAGACGACTCTTCCCATAATGAAGATCGCCGGTAAATGCCACATTGTACAGTCCGTCTCCGACATGGAAATGTGCAATACCTGATCCAAGGATATGTCCTGCATTATGGAAGGTCAGTTTGATATCAGGTGCAATATCAGTGACACAGCCATAATTGAGCACAATTGAGTGCTTGATATATTCCTTGACCTCATTTGAGGAATACGGAATGGTTTTTCCTTCCTTATTCACCACGTCAAGGTAATCCAACTGCAGCATAGCGGCTAAATCACGGGTTGGCGGGGTAGAATATACCGGGCCCTCATATCCGTATTTATAAAGAAGCGGGATATAGGCACAGTGATCCAGATGTGCATGGGTAAGGACCACGGCATCCAGCTGAGAGAGCGGATGAATCTCAGGAACATAGAGGTATGGCGTTGCCTCAAAACTGTCCGGCTTTTCTCCACAGTCAATAAGGACACGGCTTTCCGGAGTGGAAAGCAGAAATGCCGCACGTCCGACTTCACGACAACATCCAAGGGTAGTCACCCGGATCCACTGATCTTTTGCGATGACATCGCGATGGATTCTGCGACCTATCCTCTTTAAGAGTTCTTTTCGTTCCTGGTGGGCAGCCCGTAAATACTGTCGTACCTGCTTTACCGTGCTGCTTTCGATAGGCGGAGTCCTGACAACCTTGGGTGTCCACCCAATCTCACGGGTTATGTCACGAAGGGTGGCCCCGTTTTTCCCGATAACCACGCCGGGTTTTTCTGCCTCGATGAGGACTTCACCGCTGTCTGCTTCAAAGAATATATCAGATATTCCGGCATTCTCACCGACGACACGTCTGATAGCGGATGCAGCACGTTCGGGATCTTCTAATATGGTGGGACGGACAACAATACGTTTCCTGATATCCCTGGCAAGTATTTTGATAAGATCATCCTGGTCAGCAAAGGTCTTTGGATCATCAGTGTAGATGACCAGTTCAGGCCCTTCGAATTCGACAGATGATACCTTAATCCCCT
>NZ_JAIWNS010000109.1 GCF_020216685.1 Methanospirillum hungatei
TAAAACGGAATGATAACGCAACATCGTTTTTTCTTGGAGGAGTAGAGACGTGATTTTGTGCTCTTCAGCTACATTGTTGAAGAAAAATTGCTATCTATATGTTTTTTATAGAATCGTTGTTCTGGAGTCATTTGATTGAAATTTATGTGAATCTGGATGATAAATCATTAAAATCTTCCCACCTTCAAAAGAACCCCCCCCTTAAATGGTGATCAGGTCACCCCGGAAGTTATGTAACTTATCAATATCATCCGACCTGGAAAAATGAAGGCCATTGGGAGGTAAAGGATAAACATTTACAAAAGCAATCACCGTCGAACAGGTGATCCCTGATACCATCACAAAGGGGCAGAGTAACCAGTAGACATATCAAATTGATACGATTGCCCGTACACCTGATTTACCCGCCGATTATCTCTTCATAGACTTTATCAATCATATACTTCGTAACCTGCTCTTTGAACTCCTCACTCTCGAAAAATTTATTCACGATCTTCTCGTTACTCTCCATTCTTCCGGATATGATCCTCTTGAGTTCATCCCGGAGGGCAAACCCGAATTTACTCTTATCATTTGCCTGGGCGGCCTGCTTTAACTTCTCATTTGACGCAGCATCTTTCTGTATCGAGTCAAAGAAGAGCTGATCTGCCTCGGTGAACTCGGTCCCGAACCGCTCATTCAGGATCTCGATAATCTTTGAGAGGGGAGATCGATCCCCTTTTTTCACCCCGGTTCCAACATCAGTCGGTCCCTTTACCGCTCCGCCACCACTCTTATCCAGTTCAATCTGGAAGTTCTCATGCAATTTCTGGAGACGGTAATATTTCAGGGCAACATCGTCATCGAACCGGTACTTTTCTCCAGGTGTCTTGCTTCGGATTGCATTCGCGAAAGCACGACCAAATGCATAGATTTTTTCAAGATCAAGGTCCGGGTAGGGAAGAACCTGTGACATAAATGAATACAGCCGGAGGTATGAGCCGAGGATCTTTTTAAACTCTTCCCGTTCATTCTCTGGTCGCTCATCGTACCGTGCCTTCCCCTGTGATATCATGGAGTTCAGAATGGCATGATCTGAACTGCTCTGCTTCTGTGTATTTTTAAAGAATATCCGGGAGTATTCTTCAATCTCCTGGAGGTAGAATATCTGGTAGTCAAGCAGGCGGCTTCTGAGATCATTGAGCTGACCTTCATCTGCCTTGTCCTGGATCATGGTGACTTCATAGAACGGCTGGAAGGCTTCTTTAATCTCATCTGATGTGTTGATAAAGTCAAGGACAAAGGTGTCTTCTTTTCCGGTGGCTACCCGGTTGAGCCGGGAGAGGGTTTGTACGGCCTGGACACCTGCCACCCGCTTGTCAAGGTACATCGTATGGAGGAGTGGCTGGTCAAATCCGGTCTGGTACTTTTCTGCGACGATGAGGATATGATACTCATCAGACGCAAATCTCTCCGGTACCTCCTTCTCCCTGATGCCTCCGTTCATCTGGACCTCGGTATAGGAGACCTCAGGCAGATCCTTATCGGTTACTTCTCCGGAGAAGGCGACAAGAGTCTTGATGGGGTACTGATGCTCTGCGATGTAATGGTCAAAGGCCTGTTTGTACCTGACGGCTGCAAGACGACTATCAGCGACGACCATCGCCTTTGCCCGGCCACCAATCTTGTGCATGACATGACGCTGGTAATGTTCCACCATCACCTCGGTCTTCTGGGATATGTTCACCGGATGGAGAGCCATGAACCGGGCAAGGGCTTTGGCTGCTTTCTTCCGGTCTACTTCAGGATCCTCCTCGATTGATTTGACCAGTTTGTAATAGGTCTTGTAGGTTGTATAGTGGGCAAGGACATCCAGGATGAACTGTTCTTCAATTGCCTGTCTCATCGAGTAGAGATGGAAGGGTTCTGGTTTCCCGTCCGGACCTGTCCGGCCAAATGCACAGAGGGTTTTGTACTTGGGTGTGGCGGTGAATGCAAAGAAACTGATGTTTGGCTGGTATCCCCTCTCAAGGGCGGCGATGATGAGGTCCTCTGAATCAGGAACATTGTGTTCCTCCATGTATTGCAGGGCTTTTTCCCGGACATATGGTTTCGCAAGGACTCCTTTCAGTTCAATGGCGCTCTCCCCGCTCTGGGAACTGTGAGCCTCATCGATGATGACGGCGTATGTCCTTTTTGGGAGATCTCCTATCTTCTGAGTGACGACCGGGAACTTCTGAAGAGTGGTGATGATGATGGGAGTTCCTTTCTCAAGTGCTGATGCAAGCTGGGTTGAGTCTTTGTCTATCTTCTGAACAACCCCGGTCTTATGTTCAAACTGGTAGATGGTATCCTGTAGCTGCCGGTCAAGTACCACCCGGTCGGTCACGACGACCACCGAGTCAAAGACCTTGATGTCCTCGTCATTATGCAGACTGACGAGCCGGTGAGCCAGCCATCCGATGGTGTTACTCTTTCCACTGCCGGCTGAGTGCTGGATAAGGTAATTCTGTCCGGGTCCCCTCTCCCTGGCATCTGAAATTATATTCCTGACTGCCTGCAGCTGGTGATAGCGGGGAAAGATGATCCGTTCGGTGACGTATTTTCTCCCTTCCCTGGTCTTCTCTTCTTTCTGCAGGTGAATGAACCGGGCAAGGATATCAAGCAGGCTGTCTCGTGCCAGAATCTCTTCCCAGAGATATGCGGTTTTGTAGTTGGTCCCGTTCGGGGGGTTTCCTTTTCCTCCGTTGTTCCCTTTATTGAACGGGATGAATCGGGTATGAGGGCCGTCAAGACGGGTTGTCATCCAGACTTCTTCCGGGTCGGCGGCGAAATGAACAAAGGTCCTCTTCTTGAACTGGAATATGAGTTCTTTTGGATCCCGGTCCTTCTGATACTGGTAGATGGCATCTGCATAGGACTGCCCGGTCATGGGGTTTTTGAGTTCAATGGTGATGACGGGGATACCATTGATGAGGATTGTGACGTCAAGGGAGTTCTCGTTCTTTTCCGAGTAATGGAGCTGGCGGGTGATGGTGAGCCGGTTTGCTTCATACAGCCGTATGGTATCAGGGTTTAAGGAACTTGCCGGTGCAAAATAGGCTATCCTGAATGTTCTTCCGTAACTTTTGAATCCCTGGCGGATGACCTTCAGGCATCCGTCGTAGTCAGAGTTCAGGGCTTTGGAGAGGTCATCGATGATCCGTGATTCAGCCATGGTCCCGAGCTGAGATTCCAGGTAATTCCAGTCTTTGGGCTGGGTCTCTTTGATGAAGGCGATGACTTCTCCGGGGTCAAGGGCGAGCGAGCGGTCAAAGGTTTCGGGATCTCCTTTCTGGTATCCATGAGCGAGGAGATAGTCTTCGATTGCGGTTTCGAATGCTTTTTCGGTATATTGCCTGGAACTCATATTTTTAACCCTGATGACCTGGTATCCAATGGATTGAGAGTTACTGAATGGATATGATGGGAGAGATCTCTTGTTATTCCTTTTTTATGTGAGTAACCGATTAAATCTTTTGAAATAATTTTTATTGGGGATAGTCAGATGTGGTTGGTAAAGAATGGTAGAAAAGTAGGCTGTAATTCATCGAGATAACTTTGCCGAAACCATGACCTGATAAGAAATGTCCCTGAATCAGACTCTGATTGTAATAGTTGGGGGCCTGAAATCCGTGATATCCAGAAAATTAATGTCCTTCCCACACCCACTAATACTAACTCTATAGTTCATGTTCGAGAGAATCGTTCATGTATAAAATAGGAGATGACACGTATGGCAGAACCGATTGAATTGGGGTTGATTCTTTCAGGTCAAGATCGTGTTGATTTTGAAGAATACCTGAAAAATCCTACATGCACCGAAGAAGGACTAAAACTACTTCGGGAGGCAGAGGAATTAGCGAACACCTAGCTCCAGTGAATACGCCATCAAAAATATCAGAGCAAGCATTGGAAGTCAGGGAATTAACTTCTATTGATCAATTATACGGGTTTGAGTGTTCAGACCCGGATTTAAATGATTATTTACACAATGCAGCCTTAAATTCTTTTGATGAAGGGACATCAAAGACTCACCTCGTTTATTACAATTCCGTTCTTGTTGGATTCTTCTCCCTGGCAACTGACATTATCAAGGATGATCACCTCATCGAAGATGATGCAAAACCCGGTTTTGATCCCCATAATTATCCGGCTATAAAGATCGCACGATTAGCAACTCACAAAGACTGGGGAGGACGGGGAATTGGACTTTTTATGGTTAAACAATGTATGGCTATTGCCATTGTAATATCTAGGAGATATGCAGGATGTCGATTCATAACCGTAGATGCATACAAGGAACGAGTAGGATTCTACCATTAATATGGATTTAAACTTGTGGAAAGCACAAAAAATAAGAATAAGCCAAAATTATACTTCAATCATATAGAGTTGTTAAAACAACTGGAAAAACAAAAATCAAAATAGTCTCAATCACCCATAGCGTGTACAATATTCTCCCAATATTTTCCTTCCTCTTCTTCTCCCCCTGTGTTTACTGCTTCAATTACTAGGCATACCGTTTCTTTTGGTGTCTCTTTGGTCAAACTGATGAGCGGGTTTATATGCTGATGGTACGTGAGATCCTGGCAGTAAGGGAACGGATGAGATTGTCATCCCAGACCCATCCTCGCTGGAAATCAGGGAGCTGTACTTTTTCGGTATATTGCCTGGAACTCATATTTTTTAACCCTGATTCACCGGTTACGATTGAAAGTACATGAAAAGGGAGTTTATGAGCATGCGGGCATCAGAAGTCAGCTCTTCAAGGTTACAAGTACAGTACTCAAGATACAGGAGATCCACCTGATCCATAATATTATCCATCGCTTCTTCCAGACTGTCAGCATAGGTCTCAAGAAGGAACTCCTTGTTTTCCAGATGATACTGGTTGTCACGATATTCAACAGATACCTGAAGGGGTGTGGTACGGTTTCCCATTTTATATGATTTTCAGGCAGAGAAGAAAGGTCGAATTATTCATAAATCACTTACTCCTTGTACTGATGGTTTTGCTATGAACTTCAAACCGAAAACCAATTACAAATTATTGATTATCGATTGGATCTCTTCAAATGTTCGATTTGATCTTTCAGGATCTGTGCTTCCCGTGATTATCATTTTGCCTGATGCAAATATCAGAGATACAAGTCCGTTTTTTCGTAATATTAATCCGGGAAATTGTTCAGGCTCATACTCAACGTTATCAAAAGAGAGAGTCAGACATAATTTCGTCAAATTAACCGGGTGATTCAAAACATGCACGGAGACGATATTATTCACCTTTGGAGGAGTTGGTGAGGTTATAGAAATTACAGATGTCAGGGTATTATAGAATTCATCCCACGTTTCCTGAACTGATTCAGGTGATTTCAATCCGGTAAAGATAAACTTCCCGGTTTTATAGAGAGTGGCTTTGCATGCAGATAAGCGGATGTAGCACCCATGGTATTTTTCTGGATTATAAAGTAATTTTTCATGTAATGGGGTTAATTCGGAGTAGTCAATCCTTTGATTCAGATCGCCCGAAGCAACGATGTTTACTATCTGCATTCTGATGTCTTATCCATCTTTGCTCTAAGATTATTACCTTTTTTACCTCAAACCCACTATTACTTACTATACAACTCTGTGGAGAGACTTGTTCTTGTACAACATGGGAGATGATACGTATGGTTACACCGATTGAATTGGGGTTGATTCTTACAGGTCAAGACCTTATAGATTTTAAAGAATACCTGAAAAATCCTACATGCACCGAACAAGGGTTAAAACTATTTCGGGAGGCAGAGGAATTAGCGAACACCTGGCTCCAGTAGATACGCTATCAAAAATCTCAATTCCAGAATTGGAAGTCATGGGTTTCAGTTCTATTGATCAATTATGCCGGTTTGACTGTTCAGACCCGGATTTAATGGATCACAAGTTCCAAAGATGAGCGGGGTGCCGTTCCATAATGACTCTGTTCCGGCTCATCCCGTCATGGTTGGTATGTGACCGCCAGGTATCGAGGGTGTACTGGATTACGTCGTGACCGGAAAATGGTCTGGTGTGGCGTGGGTGGAAGAACTGATGCTGTTCTGCCGAAGATAATGAGACATGGTCAAAAGGAGTGAGAGTCAGGGGAGGCGCACGATGAGATGGGGGTTTTTATTGAGCTAATTCCATCTTTTAATAAAAAATGAACAGTTCAAAGAACAAGCGATAATAAGCAGGCAATAGAAACCATAAGATTAGTCCGGGGAAGATGCGTCCAAACAACTAACCCCGGACCAGGAAATAACAATGGTAGTACGATCACAAATCGTAAATACCTTTCTCGTGTGGGCATGTGCCCGCTCGGGTCTGGTAGAAAAGAGTTTGTTAATCGCGGATGTTATCCTTATCGGTCAACATGTTGGCCTCTGGTAATATCTGCTTACCCTCTTTTTTACCATCTTCTTCTGTCAGGGGTTCAAACCTGATGCTGAGATCTATGGGATATGTTTTCAGAATTTTATGTGCTATGTATCGTTATTGATGAAATTTACTCGAAATTAGTTACTTCCACCGGTTTTCCATTCCCATCCTCTGCGACCAGATAAACGGAGAAATCACCGGCTGATTGCTCCCTCATTGCGTTCTCAAGGGTCAGGCCGATGGTCTCGCTCAGAATGTCGATATTCTCCTCAAGCCAGGTGGTGAAGTAGAGGGCTTCGTGTCTCCAGACCTCACGGAGTGGCACACGGGTGATACGGCCGATCATGCAGTGGCCTCATTTCGGACGTCGATCTTTCCGGTAACGGCGGCAGAGATGAGGGTGGAACGATATTCTTGTAAGTATTTAATCGATTCTGATATTTTAATGATTAAATTCTCAATCCGTTTATTTTTTATTAGGAATGCATCAATAATATCATCTAAAATTTCTTGATTCCAAATTGGAATTCTCAATCCTTTGATATCCTCTAAACTTAATGTTTTAAGAGTGGATCCAACTAAAACTAATTGAATTTGCTCTTTAATAAAATCAGACAATAAAACATGAAATAAATATAGTGGGTTGATTAATGGCCTTATAACTGCACAATTTTGACCTAAACAAAAAATCTGATTCTCTTTTACTAAACTAATAGAACCAATGCTGCCTACTCTGCTAATCAAAATATCGTTCTTCTGTGGTTGGTATTTTTTTGAAAATACTTGATATGTTGCTAAATCTACCGTTTTTGCCTCTGAAACATCTAAATCTCCATTATTTATATCCGATATTCTAATTATGGGTACTCCATTATCGATATATTCAGGAGTATGATGCAAACAATCTATAATTATTGAAATTTTTGATAATCTTAGTAAAACTGGCTCTTGAGAAGCCAAACTGTTCGATACATTGAATCCACCGCGAAGTGCCATTTGGCTGATGAGGGCGGCCCGTTTCTCCTGGAGCAGTTCGATCTGTCGCTGCTTCTTCTCGATGAGGGCGTCGATACGGGTGGTTTCGCGGTCGAGGAATGAGGCGATGGCTGTTTGTTCGAATAATCTTGGAAATGCGATAATTATCTGTCCAATAGTTTCTGAGTTTAAATTAGCCAAGCCTGTAGTTGTATTGCCCCTATTGAGTAATTGTTCCCTTCCAGATTCTCCATTTAAAAACCAGAATAAATATTTTGGAATAAGATTTGAATTAACTTTTAGCCTCTGCATGAAATTTGAGTAACAACAGTTCATTAATTCAATTTCTTTTGTTGCTATTGCTGTTTTTCCTAGATGTAATTTGCTGCCACTTGATTTAGTTAAAATTAAATCCCCTTCAAATATTTTACTTTTATTGAATTCTACATTTGATAATATTCTAACAGCAGGGTCTTCAATTTTCCAATCACCATTTAATTTCATTTCTGTTGATCGAAGAACGATATTCCCTTTGTCATCATGAGGTTCCTCACCCCAAACCCCACCATCATTGGCCATTAAACAGTACTTTAAAAAACAAAAATCCCATTCCCCGGGTATCTCCCCTAACCACTCCACTCCCGAATCCTTGTACTTCGGATATTTTTTCCACGATCTCATTCCAAACCCCACAATTCAGCAACTCGTATCATCATTTACAACAACCCGGACTCCTCATCATCAGGCATATCAATCAATGCGTAATCGGTCCGCTTTACCCCGATATTATTCTCTATCAGCAGATCCACCAGTTGTTCCCCGTTCATCAGACCAACCGGTGTTGCATCAGCCCGCTCTGCCTCCTCTCTGGCACCCGGAGAAAAATCACTGGTCGTAATAATCAGCCCCTGTTCATGGGCCCCAAGTGACCCTCTGACCTGTTGGACGATGGGAGCCTGCACATTCCCTTTCCACCGTTTTACCTGGACTGCAAGTCTGGTCTTAATCACATCACCAACAACCAGAATACCCCTGACATCAATTCCCCCGTCTGCACTCGGTTTTGTAACGGACACCGACTCAAATCCTAAAGCGGTGAGAAAATTCCCGATAAGGACTTCAAAGGATGTCGGCGACATCTGAAGCAACCGTTCATGAAGGAGTTTTTTTGTCTCGTTATTGTGCTTCTCTATCTCAAATGCAAGACCCTTGTCATGCCACTCTGAAAGGCTGATAAATCCCTTCCCCATCATCTCAAAACGGGGGATATCTCCACGGCTCTTGTTCCGCTTGATCTCGTTGAAGATCTGACCATACATCGTGTTCTCCGGGGTAAGTCCCTGGGTTCTGATGAGGCCCAGATCAAGGGCACGTTTTGTAATCTCCCGGTAATGAATCGGTTGTCCATGTGCTTCATCGCGAAGAATCTGCTCAGCAGCATCTCCAAAGGAGAGGATCGATGGTTCACCCTGTTCAGGTTTTGACTGAGAAAATTCCTTCAGACCATATATACCCGGACCAGACCGCTCAAATCGTGAAGAGGAGTTCTTCTTATTTATATCAGCATCCAGTTGCTTCATGACCGTATGTTCGGGATTCTTTCCCTGGGTAGTCCGGAGTTTCTTGTCCAGCATCCTCCGGGTTATCTCTGAGTAATGCAGAGGTTCACCAGCCTGTATCAGAATTTCATGCACAGCATCGAGAACGTTCATCGGTTCACCTGCAGAGTGGAGAAGGGTTCAGTCAGTACGTTTAGGGAAAGCTTGGTTGGTAAGGATGTGAGGTAGTGTAGTAAGCGTGTTTTGGCCTCCGATTTGTTAGTAAGGTTGGGTGGTAAGGATATGAGGTAGTGTAGTAAGCCCGTTTTAGTCTCCGATTTGCTAGCAAGGTTGGCATGTTGGGATATGAGGTAGTGTAGTAAGCGTGTTTTGGTCTCCGATTTATCGGTCAGCTTGGTAGGTAAGGTATTGAGCTTGGTAGATAAGGATAATCTGGTCTCCGATTTATCGGTCAGTTTAGCAGGTAAGATGCTGAGCTTGGTAGATAAGCACAATCTGGCCTCTGATTTATTGGTCAGCTTGGTAGGTAAGGTGTTGAGCTTGGTAGATAAGGATAATCTGGCCTCCGATTTATTGGTCAGCTTGGTAGGTAAGGTGTTAAGCTTGGTAGATAAGCACAATACAATATCCGATTTGCTGAAACATTGAATTCTATTGAAATTTAATCCGTCAAACATACAGAAAAAGGAAGATATGATATTGTTTTTGGAATATACGTTAAAAACCATCATGCTCTATTGTTCCTCATTGAAGATCTCATGGGCGTGGTAGTATCTGGAAATATCTGTAGACCTGGTAAGATAGATTGCATCACGGGGATTCACTCGATGAAAATGCGCAAGCATTGGGTTAATTATTTTTTCCTTCTTCTAACAATGCCTGAATCTCAGCCTCAATCTTCTCAAGATCACTTTCGATCTCCTCTAATGACCGGGGCGGAGTATACTTATAGAAATATCGATTAAAATTAATTTCGTACCCAATTTTCGTCTTACTCTTATCCACCCAGGCGTCCGGAACATGCGGCAACACCTCACGGGCCATATACGAATCAATATTTTCTTTCAGCGGGACATTCTCATAATCCCGGAGATCTGGATCAGGTTCAGGATTCCCTTTACTATCTATACAGAGGTTGGCAATCTCATCCCGTTCGGAGAGCGATGAAATCACCGCTTTCATGACCGGAGCAGAGACAGAAACTCCGGCTTTCTTCAGTGCATCCTTACAGGCCTTCGTAAATTTCTCCCGGTTCTTCACGACACCCAGGGACCGGAGCGGCTCAAGAGCTGAAAGGATAGCCTCCTGGTGTCTCCTTCCCTCTTCCTCTTCGGAAGCGATGATAGTCTGATCTTTCTTCTTCTTACTTGATGCAAGACCCACAAATGCAGACGCTTCACGAAGAACCATAAGCCGGTCATCAGTCACCGCAAAGTTCAGTTTGAGCGGACGTTCAACCGTGATCCGCTGATATCCAAAGTCCTCGTTATCAAAGATCTTGACAAACTCACCCTCGGTAAACGAAGCATACAGCCTCGTGATATCATCCCGCTGTTCTTCACAGATCTCGTTCCGCTTATTCCCAAGACTCTTCCGCATCTTCTTAAAGAACGTCCGGCCATCGATCAGCTGGATCTTCCCCCGTCTCCCTGGGGACTTCCGGTTTGTTACAATCCAGATATAGGTCGAGATCCCGGTATTGTAAAAGAGCTGGTCAGGAAGGGCGACAATAGCCTCAAGCCAGTCATTCTCGATGATCCACCGCCTGATATTGGACGGCCCTGACTCTGCACTCCCGGTAAAGAGGGGCGAACCATTGAACACAATCCCAATCCTGCTTCCCCCCTGTGCCGGGTCCTGCATCTTTGAGATCATATGCTGAAGGAAGAGGAGAGCACCGTCATTAATCGGAGGGAGACCGGCACCGAAGCGGCCACCATATCCCATCTTCTCAAACTCCTTCTTGATGAACTCCTCCTGTGGCCGCCACTCAACACCGAACGGAGGATTGGAGAGCATGTAATCAAACTTCTGGGCAGGGAGCTGATCGTTCGTGAACGTATCCCCGAACTTGATATTCTCCGGATTCTGCCCCTTGATAAGCATGTCAGACCCACAGATGGCATAGGCGTTATCATTGTAGTCCTGACCGAAGAGCTCAAGCCTGGCATCCGGATTCAGCTCCCTGATATAATCATCAGACTCTGAAAGCATCCCACCGGTCCCGGCGGCCGGATCATAGAGCGTTCTGATGATCCCTTTCTTGGTGAGCATATCAGAGTCAGCGGAAAAGAGCAGGTTGACCATCAACCGGATAACCTCACGGGGAGTAAAGTGGTCTCCGGCCTCCTCGTTGGATACTTCATTGAACTTTCTGATAAGCTCCTCGAAGATGTATCCCATCTCAATACCGGATACAGCTTCCGGATGCAGATCGATCTCACAAAACTTCTGAACGATCAGGTACAGCCGGTTGTTCTTCTCAAGTTTTCCAATCTGCTCTTCAAACCCGAAATGTTCAATGATATCCTGTGCCTGTTTTGAGAATCCCTTGATATAGTTGAGAAGATTTGCGGCAATATGCTCCGGATCTCCAAGCATCCGCTGCAGTGTAAAGTTACTGACATTATGAAAGTCATACCCCGTGATCCTATTCAGCGAGATCTCACGGAGTTCATCCGGCTTGTTGGCAAGCTCCTTGTTTTTCTGTAATACCTGGTCCTTTGTCGGTTCAAGAACACAGTCAAGCCGTCTGATGACCACCATCGGAAGCATGACATCCTTGTATTGATTCGGTTTCCAGGGACCACGAAGCAGCTCGGCAACAGACCAGATGAAAGAGACTTTATCGGAGAAATTGAGCGATGGCAAGATATCACGTCAGAAATTATAGAAATATTGGTCGTTCTGAAAAATAAGTATACCAGATTTCATGTCCGGATACCCATAGTGACGACCCCAGGAACCGATTTATAAAACGGGAACGCAGTTCATGCAATTCTGATGCCCTGACCCTCTCTCAATTTTTTCGATCCAAAATAGAAAACGCCCCTTTTATTCCATAATATATTCACAAAATAAGATTTCCGGCAGTTTCGTACAATCCCTCACCTCACAGCCGGATTCTCAATTATTCCCGCGTCATCAGTTCCTGGTCAGATCACAATACCTGAATAATACTCGGTGAAGAAGATGCCAAAATGAATATTTTAACCCTTCTCTCCAAACCCTCCTCAATTCTTTGGTATTCACATTGTATGACTCATATTCACTATTGTGACCGAAGAATTCATCCAAAAAACCTCATTTCGTTACCTATTAATAGATGCCGGATGGATCTTGTTCTCCCATTAGGACTTGAAAATCAAAAATCAATCCAAATGGGACTGTTCCAAAAAAAGGAGCATGGTACAATGACTACGAAAAAACGCGAACTCAAACTGATCTTCCGGGCACCGCTCTCAGATGATCAGTCACAGGAAACGAATATCGGGCAGAATCAGAAGAAGAACGAATCCCCCAACCATGAAAACGCCGCCAAGCTGTTAACAGGTGGGGTTCTTTCTATCTTTCCTTTTGGACGGCAAAAAAGTACCCTATTCCAAAATATCGCGACTCTTCCAACACAACAAGATCCAGGACAGGTAAGAAAACCTGACCGCTTGGTCAATGGACTGCATAAAAGCGCTTTGAACTTAATGTTCGAATCCCCAACAGAGATTCAGGACATGGTGTTCGAATCCCTGTATCTCACCGGATCGCATCAAAATCAGTACACTCACCAGGGCAGAGGGATGATCCATGTCTGACACCCCTTATTACTCCACC
This sequence comes from Methanospirillum hungatei, assembly GCF_020216685.1. Taxonomy (GTDB): domain Archaea; phylum Halobacteriota; class Methanomicrobia; order Methanomicrobiales; family Methanospirillaceae; genus Methanospirillum; species Methanospirillum hungatei_B. Next base: position 12,783 of record NZ_JAIWNS010000109.1, read on the forward strand.
TGCCGGACCACCCCTCACGCAGCACGCCGGCTCCTTCAGGAGCTTGGATATACCGCAGTCCGGGTCGTAACCCCAACCCTCCCTATCGACATCATTGCATGGAAAAACCGGCAGGAGATACTCTTAATCAAGGTAAAATCCCTGAGGCGCCCGCTCAAAAAAGATCGACTCGTAACCGAGATGAACCCGCTCTTTCAGATGGCAGCATCAGGCACCTGTCCGGGGAGTATCCAACTCTGGATCAGGCGGGCTGCCGTCTGGGATCGGTACCATGTCATGGCCGGTGGATTTGCAGCAATAAAGGAGGGAATTCATGGCCTTTGATCGAAGATCAGAGATCCTGCGATCCCTTCACCTCATCTCCTCTCCTGGCAGAGTGGTGGAAGTCAGAATCATCACCAATGACGGGATCGGTTCAGGATATTTCGACGACTTTGAAAAACTCGCAGATCAGGTCTGTATCCTCGACGACAACCCGCAGATCCGGGGAATCTACATCACCTTAAACGAAGTAAACCCGGCTCTCCTCGCCAGGCGTGCGAACCGGATAATCATGCGGCTCTCAAAAAAGGATGCCACAACCGCCGATAAGGACATCATCAGAAGGCACTGGTTCCCTATAGACATCGATCCGGTCCGCCCCTCCGGCGTCTCATCATCAGACGAGGAACACCGGTATGCCCTGGCGAAGGCAGAGGAGATATCGGCATATCTTCAGTCGGTCGGGTGGCCCGAACCCATCGTCGCCGACTCAGGAAACGGGGCCCATCTCTTATACAGAATCGATCTCCCCAATGATGAGGCTGCGACTGACCTTGTGAAAAAATCTCTGAATGCACTTTCTGCCCGGTTCTCTGACGAGATCTGCACCATCGATACCGCGAACTACAATGCCGCCCGGATATGGAAGCTCTACGGCACCATGACACGGAAAGGGGACAACACCCCTCCCCGTTCACACCGGGTCGCATCACTGAGAGAGGAGCAATCATCCCTATCGCTGACCGGCTGTGACCATCTTGCAACCCTTGCCTCCCTGTACCCCACTGAATCAGGAACCCGGACTGAAGAGAAGGCCACATCAAAAAGCCTCATCTCCGATACCCCGATAGACCTTGCCACCTGGCTTTCCAGGCATGACATCGGATATACACAGAAACCATACGGGAATGGCACCCTCTTTATCCTTGATCAGTGCCCGTTTTCCGATGCTCACCAGGACGGAGCATATGCCATACAATTTGAATCAGGCGCCATCTTTGCCGGATGTCATCACAACAGCTGTGGCAGCGGTATGCAGCGGTGGAAAGACCTGAAACAGAAATATGAAGGTAAACCTGATACAGAAGACCGGCTCTCAAGGATGCATAAAGAGAATGCCTGGAGACGGTATCGTGCCGAACAGAACGGCCTTGTGACGATGCAGGGATCAGATACCCTGAATTCATCAGACCTGGCTGAAACAAACCAATCAGAGATCTCCGCCACTTCCTCAACCTATCACCGGAAGAAGAAAGCCCAAAAATCAGGCAGACAAAAAGAGAATCCTCCCTGCTCTGAGTACGAGGAGAGCCCTGAAATAACCCGTAAAGCCGAAGAGATCCTCCGTGAAGGACACCCGGTCCAGTACATGCGTGATACCTTTGCCCTTGACCATGTCGGGGATCAGGTCGTCGCAGAATGCCTCATCCTCTCGCTTACGTCCCGGATAGTCATCAACTCAAAAGGCCTTCATGTTTCAATCACCGGAGATTCAGGAAAAGGAAAATCCCATGCCATCGACACCATGCTGGCCCAGGTTCCGGAAGAGTTCAGGTTATCAGGCCGGATAAGTGACAAGGCACTCTTTTACGCACAGGATTTAAAACCCGGAACCGTCATCGCCCTTGATGATGTCTCCCTCTCTGAGCAGATGCAGGAGATCTTAAAAGGAGTCATCACCTCATTTCTGAAACCATTCAGATACCGGACCGTCACGAAAGACAGAAACGGAATCACCTGCACCATCCCTGAACGATGTGTCTGGTGGGTCGCAAAGGTCGAAGGAGTCGGAGATGATCAGATCTTCAACCGGATGCTCACCGCCTGGATAGACGATAGTGAAGAGCAGGACAAGAAAGTGCTGGAGCGGACACTTCGGGAAGCCACCCAGATACCCCCAGCAGTCTCATCGGTCAGGGAAGAGATTCTTGTTATCAGGCAGATGTGGCGGATGGTAAAGGATACCTTTGTCATCATCCCCTATGCAGAACAGATAGAGTTTCAGTCTGTAGCAAACCGGCGAAATCCGGACATGCTCCTTGACCTCATCAAGACAAATGCTGCTCTCATGCAGTTTCAGCGGGAGAGAAAGATCCTTGACGGAACGGAGTACATCATCGCATCCCTGGATGATTTTAACCAGTCAGTCAGGCTGTACAATGCCCTGAACGGAGATACCGGGGGGCAGATAACAAAACTCACCCGCAAGGAAGCATCCCTCATTGATGCCATCCGGACATTAAACAAGGAAGAGCTCACCGTCCTTGACATACAGCGGGTGACCGGATGGACCAATTCAGCCATATCCAAACTTCTGAACGGGTACGCATCACGGGGACACCTGTACTCAGGACTCCTGCAGAAATGTCCGGCTCTCTCATTCTATGATCGGTCGGTCACCGTCGGGGATGTCGGGCAGACCACCCACCGGAGAAGCAAGGTATATGTCTGGGACAACTCCCTGTATCTCGCATGGGTGAAGGGAGGAGCGGTATCACTTCGCCAGCCGGGTGAAGACCACCATGATGACTCCTCACCGCCTGTTGATCCAAAGGATGATTTCAGAAAATTTTCTACAGAGAGTGACCGGTTTTCTGCACCTGCAGAAAATGAACGGGCTTCAGATCTCTCTCAGAATAGTACATGTACACATATACTTAGAGATAGAGAATCATTTTCTGCAGCAGGCACACTCACAGAAGGGGCTGACGATGTCAGGAGAAGCACCGGTGATCATACCTGTGAACCCCTGTGTCCGGACCCGGCTTCAGAAAACGAACCCCTGATTTCAGTAAATCAGCCCTCTTTATCCACTCAAAATAAACAAACCGGGCGGATCACTGCAGAAAATAGCAGAAAGCATGCAGAAAAGATTGCTGCAACTATCAAACCGGATGAGTATCTCCGCATCGAAGGTTGGCCGGAGAAAAGACCCTGCAATCATTGTGGACGATCGCTGGTCCAGTACCGGAAACGGTCTCTCGAGGAGAATGAAGAGCCTGCATTTCTCTGTGCAGATTGTTACAACAAAGCGGTCAGCAGGCATGTTGCATCCATCATACCCCTTCCCGGTCTCATCAGCATTGATCAGATGGTCAGACTGAATGCCGGTGCAGGAAGGTGTCATGTCTGTAATACAAACCCGCTGGTCTGGTATGATCATTCATCCCATCTTGGCCTGTGCGACGCCTGTTATCTTCGGGAACAGTCGAAAAAGTCAGAAGGAGGCAGTTCATGTACCCCATGAACCGGCCATCCACCGGGATCTGTTCCATCAAAGGATGCCCGCATCTCCTCTGGGACCGGTATCTGATTCGGGGAGATCCACAAAAACCGGCACGACGGAGAATCTGCGAACTGGCCGGACACACACCCTCATATCTTGACCAGTGCCCCCTCGAGAATGGAGGGTTGGTATGAATCCGTTTACGGTCCGGACAGTTCGGAAAACTCCCTTTTATCGGTGCGGGAGAATATTTGTGGATGATGATCTTATCCGGATAGGTATCGATGGCAGGGGGTGCTCTTCCATCAGCATCGACGAAACGTGGGTAGTCTTCTTGGCCTCGGAGAGAGTCCGGTCACCGGCCCTGATGGTAAGATCTCCGGTTCTGCATGGCTGTCAGAGAGTGGAAAGGGGTTTTATTGTACCATCGGAAGCAGAGTGTACTCTACTCCGGTCCAGCGGGTAAAGATGGTCCTCTCCAGAAAACACAAAAAAGCACCCGTGTTTGAGAAAATCTCAATGACCGAATGTGAAGAGTATGTCTCACAGGGAATACCTATGCCGGATCGGATGGAATCGTGAGGATGCAGGGCTGATCCTGCATCTCCCGGATAATTTTTCAATTGCTGATCCTGGTGATGATCCTACAGGTAAATCAATGTGTACGTCGAAATGTTTCTCTCCATGGGGATTGTCTCAATCACAGTACAATTCCTCCTCAAATCTTACACATCTGCTTTCTTTTATCTCTGCCCTTGCAACCTGATAGTGCCGGAGTGCACATGGCAGGGGAATCGAACATGGCAGATTTTGTCTCAAAATCAGTAGTGAAAAGTGCAGAGCGGGAACTTGCAACCCCTCTTGCAGGAAAGGCAGTCTTAAACACCATCGTCGGGAATATTCTCGCCGACAATCCATGGGGATGCACTCCCTACACATCAGGGGGAGAGACATTACCGGCAGTGTCAAAGAGCTCTGAATATTATTCAGGGGCAGTCATCTATGAAAACAACGACGGAAAGCAGGTCGGGAGGATATCAGTCCGGTCACCGGCATCTGGTGCCTTTGATACCACGATCGCAACCATTCTGGCCAATAATGCAATAGAGACCGCCATGGGTGGCACACCATCACATGACAGCTCTGAAGATGGCTATAGTATCACACTCAAATGTCATGCAGCAAACGGAGAACTCTACAATGTCACCTTCAAACGCGACAAAGTGAGCATCTCCAGTTATGAGTCTGACAGCATCCTGACTACCGTCGAGACCTGGGCGGATACGGTCAGTGAACTGGCCTGATCTCTCTCTTTTTGGAGATCGGATGAACAAGGTTCTGGTCGCTCTGGGAATATTGTTGCTTGTCATTCCATGTGGTCTGACAGCTGATTCTATCTCATCATCAATCGTTTGTTCAGGCGCAACCTGGGTCTCATCATCGGTGATCAGCGATGCCCGGTCATATGCAGCACACCTGTTTACCTCTGACTTTGCAGTGGTAAACCGCACCCTCAACATCGGAGAAGCGATTACTGCACTCGTATCCGGCAGATCAACCGGGCCGATGGGCATCGATGAGTATACTGGTCAGGCATCCAATCAGACCACACAGGTTCCTGCCTGCCTGTTTACTGATCTGGATCAAAAAACCGGTCGCCAGGATGATATCTCAACGCATGGCCTTCTCATCAGCGGTGATTATCTCTCATACCGGATCCTTTCTGATAAAACGGTTGCAGGTGCAGTCGTGAACGGAAGCGGTATTTTTCTTATGAATGCCCGTTCGGATGATGGGAACCGCACGGTTTCACATGCTTCAGATATTGCAGGGACCATGAATGTCACCGAGGAGATAGTCTTCGGGGAGGAAGAGAATGATTGAACTGGTTCTGGCCGCAGGATGTGGAGTTACATCGATAATCAATGTCCTGTGTACTGTCCTGATCTGGATGAAATGGGCAGATCAGACAGGGATCGTCTCAGTGGTCAGGACTGATGAGGATGGGAATGTAACCGTCAGGTATCCTTTCCTTTTCCGGGGAGAGTAAGATGCACCGGGCAGATACCCATCCCCCCGGATATTTCCGGGCAGAGAGAGACTGGTTCTCTCCTCCTGACGATGGAGATGATGATTACCAGGAGGTGATGGATTTATGAAACAATAGCAGGCTGATAAGCTGGGGTATCCGGTTGTATGTTATTGTCAGAACATCTGTCGGGGATCCATACACCCGGCCCTTTTTTCCATCATCATTTCAGAATGTTCATGTTTTCTGTCTCATTCATTTTTTATATGATACCATATTTCACAGGATGGGATGAATACCATGTCAGAGAAAATATTACCGGAATTACCTGAAAATTTTAAGGATTTTTTGGACATTCCATATGGAGGGTTATTTGGGAATTCAGCGCTGGCACAGATAGTTGAAGAGATTGTTGCCGATCCAACCATGCATTATCGCCCGAAATATCTTGAAGAGATGACGGGAAGGAAACCAAAGACCGTGAGAGATGCATTACAAAAACTGGTGCAACTCGGTTTAATCGAGAATGTGTCAAAGGACTCTCACCATCCGGTATATCTGGTAGTGGTCGAGTCGAAAAAGTTCATTGCATTATCACTCCTGGCATATGCACTGCTGGATGACCGGGATAAAACCCGGTGTATGGACACTGCAATCCTCGATTATTACCATAAAAACCTTGAGAACCAGGATAAACCATTGGCACATGCAACAGCATCTCCTGAAATGTGGGGGATTACGGCAGAGCGTGAACCACATAAACACGGTTTTGTCATTGCAGAAGGAGTGTAGCATAGATGAAAACAAGTAAGAAAATAATTCCGGGACTCTTGATCTTCATGAATTGTATGGATATAAACCGGAAGATCTGAGTCTGGATATCACCCATACCTCATACTCAAACATGGCATATGTTCAGGTCTCTCATCGGGATGTCTCAATTGACTTTCTTGAAATGCCTGGAGTCAGAAGAGATGGTAAAAATATTGTCAAAGGGTCCAGAGTATATAAGTCTCATGCTGCAGCTCAGAAATTAGCCGAATCGTTATCCAAACTCCTTGATCGGGTCCATTCAGACGGTGAGATGGAAACATATACTCCGATTTCTGATCACACTCATTCAAATAGTCCGGCAACTAAAAAATCAAAATAAATCCGAATAACTGGTCATCAAAGGATCCCGGATCAATTCAGGCCGTTGTTTCATCCCCTTCAAGGCTCCCATCTCTTCTTCCCTGAATCATGGTGAGAATAGCCAATTATTATTTTCATTTTTCATCTCTCACAAAATATTTATTAAGAATTATAAATATATGAGCATCTGTTATTGTACATAACGGGGGGCTTTTCTATGAAATACCAAAACATAGTTGATACAACATATCTCATACTGCTAATTCTGGGCATAATACTTCTTTGTCCATGCATTGCGGCCGGTTCAGAGATCATCTCACCGGTCGTATTT
>NZ_JAIWNS010000110.1 GCF_020216685.1 Methanospirillum hungatei
CCGATCTTGGGTGTTCCATAAATCAGGATACCAACATACCGGCACTCCTGCTCACTTTGAAGAACCGACAAAAAAGATTTCAGGAGCAGGAAGACCGGATAAAGAGTTGTGAAGTCGGGCTTCAGGAATTACATGCAAAATTTTGTGGTCTCATTGCAAGGATATCTGAAAAAACCAATGAGATCACCAGAACGAATGATGCAATAAAGGAGAAGGAATTAGCACTGCAGGCCCTGAAAAACGAGCGAAAAAATACATTTGGAGAGAAGGATACTGACCGTGAAGAGAGACGTCTGGCCGAAGCGGTTAAAATAGCCAGCGAGAACTTCGAGGCCAGGCAGAAGGAGAAGAACGATCTCTCCGCCCGGCTGCAGTCACTGGAAGGTCTTCTTTTAGATCTTGAGAAACGAATTTCAGGAACCCAACACGACATCCGTTCATCTCTTGAAGAATTTCTCTCCCAAATCCGACAGGCAGGGTTTGCAGACGAAGAGGCATATACATCTGCCCTGATGAAGCAGGAAGAGATGGTCCGGCTTGAAAAGGTATGGGAAGATATCAGAACCGAAGAGACGCGGATACGAGAGCGGAGAACATCTGCAAAGACCAGGTATGAGGAAGAGCAGAAGAAAAACCTCACGACAAAATCTGCTTTAGACCTGAAAGCTGACCTTGAGGAGTTTCAGAAGCAAAAAGACCAGTATATGGCAGATATTGGGAAGAACCAGGAGAAACTTATCAGGCATGAAGAGATGGTACGGCAGCAGCGGGAGAAGATTGCCATCCGGGATGCCCGGCAACGGGAGGTGGATAAATGGCACCGGCTCTATGACCTCATCGGCTCAGCGGATGGGAAGAAATTCAGAGTGTTTGCCCAGGGACTTACATTCTGCATCCTCCTCAGTCATGCAAACCGGCATTTGCAACGCATGACCGACCGGTACATCCTCATTCAGGATAAGGATCTCCCCCTTGACATGCAGGTCATCGATACCTGGCAGGGCGGTGTGATAAGATCGGTAAAGAACCTGTCAGGAGGAGAGATATTCATGGTCAGTCTTGCCCTGGCCCTTGGTCTTTCACATATGGCAAGTCAGAATGTCAGGGTTGATTCTCTCTTCCTTGATGAAGGATTTGGAACGCTTGATGAGGATGCTCTTGAAACCGCCCTCTCCACCTTATCCGGTCTTGAACAGGAGGGGAAACTCATCGGCGTTATCTCACATGTATCGGCACTCAAAGAGAGGATTCCTGTCCGTATATCCATCGAGAAAGGAAGCAACGGGAGGAGTACAATTCTTCTTCCCTATCTCTTCTGAATGAAACCTTTATCTTTGTTTATTTCCATCTCCATGTATGGCACCATCACTGTGGTATGGGATTCTCCTCCTCTTCTCCGGCCTTGTCATCTTCGGAGTGAGTGCGGCAGTTATTGACTCGTCATATGTATACGGGCATCCGCCCAGTGCAGGTAACATTGTCCTCAACTTTGATAATACCGGCAATGACCTGGACGCGGTTGTGATTGTCACTCTTGGCGGGAATGCCGATCCGCTCTATGCCATTTATATTCCCGCTGAGGATTATGGCAGCATCAAGAGTATCGGTCAGGGACGATTTGATGTCTATTTTCAGCTTGGGGTGGACTGGGACGAGCGGAACCGTATCTTCCAGGATGGGAAGTTTTTCAAGATCTCAACACCGGTGATCCTGAAGGATAATAAGGATAGCTATACCGTGTATCTCTATGATAAAGAGGGAAAACCAAAGAGAGTGAAAGAGATAACGCAGAAAGAGATGCCGGATATCAGACCACGGATCTGATTCCGTATTATTTTATCCTGTTTTCACACTCTTTATAAATCATTGATACATATACACCGTTTTACATAATTTTACACCATAGGATAATACGGCCTGATCATTCTTCTCAAACGATATGAATAGTACATTTTTTGTGTTACAAACAAAGATAGATGATCATGAAATGGCATGAACACTGCCACTATATGGAGCTCCCCCGTGAATACCCTGTTACAGAACTGGCCAGATTTCATGGACATCTGGGCCCGTTTATTGTAATCGGATACCGGATGGGAAGATATGCATTACAAAAATTAGGTGACAATCCCTTTGCCATGAAGGCCTGTGTGTATTGTTCAGGCACCACCCCGCAGTCATGCCTCGCTGATGGCGTTCAGCTGGGGAGCGGATGCACCCTTGGAAAAGGCAATATTGAGATCGTAAAATCTGATGTTGTCTACACCGAGTTCTCATCTGACGGAGCGAAAATCCGTCTCACGCCCCTTGCGTTAAAACAGTTGCCCCAGGATACACCTGATTATGAACTCGAGATCGAGAAATATGCTGCTGACCTGTATACCCTCCCTGATGATCAGCTCTTCTCGGTTGAGGTCCTCTCATGACCTGTGGCAAAGACCACATCATCCAGCTTAAAGAAGTATGGACCACCTATGAAGGCGCAGACCTTCCGGTCATAAAAGATGTCACCCTCAATATAAAACCGGGCGAGTTTGTCGTGATTGGCGGTCCGAACGGGGCTGGTAAAACCACTCTCCTCGAGACCATTGCAGGACTGCTTCCGGTGGTCAATGGCAGTGTTCAGGTCTGTGGTCATGACGTCATCAAAGACGGGTGTGCTGCACGAAAGAAGATCGGATATGTCATCCAGAATTTTGATTTTCACCCGTACACTCCGTTCACCGTTGAGGAGGTTGTCCTTATGGGTCGGTACGGAAAGCTCGGATGGCTGAAACGTCATTCCAGCAGGGACATGGACAAGGTTACATCGGCCATTTGCCAATTGGGGCTCTGCCCGATGCAGAAGAACCAGATCGGAAAACTCTCCGGAGGTCAGCAGCAGAAGGTGCTTATTGCACAAAACCTGGCAAAGGATCCAGAGGTTCTTCTCCTTGATGAACCCTTCAGCAACCTTGACATGGTCACTCGGGAAGAGGTCAGCAGACTTCTCTGCCAGATAGCCGATGCAGGCATTCCGGTCCTTATCGTATCTCATGCATTTGACGCTCTGCCAGACCGGGACATCAGGGTTGTTGTCATGCAGCATGGGGAGATCATCCTCAATCAGCTCTCTCATCCGTCTGACGTTGGAAACCTGGTCCGATCTGCCTCGGTGGCAGCCTGATGCTGGAATTTCTCATCCCAAATAATGTCATGTGCCATGCAGTGGAGGCGATGCTCTTTGCCTCCCTGGGATGTGCGCTATTAAGTGTCCTGATCACCCAGATGAACATCTCATCCATCGGGTTTACCATGTCCCATGCCGCTTTTGCCGGTGGATCAGTCGGGGCATTTTTCGGGTACGCAGTCCTCCCGTCAGCAGTATTCGTAAGTATCCTGACCGCTTTTCTCATGGGGCCACTCAGTGACCGGACCAGGATGCATACCGATACAACTCTTGGGGTGCTCTTTGGGACCATGATGGCCGTTGCCATCTTCTTTATTGCACTCATGCAGGGGACGGGAAAAGGCTTTGATGCAAGTTCACTCCTGTATGGAAATGTCATCTCCCTCTATCGGGAGGAGATCTATGCCCTGGCTGTGATCACCTGCATCATCCTCATATTCCTGATAATCTTTTACAAGGAGATAACCGCGATCGTCTTTCACAAACGTCTTGCCGAGATTGCGGGGATTCAGGTAAAGCCGGTCTACTATGGGATCCTGTTTCTGATATCAGTCATGGTTGCCCTGAGTATTCCAATCGTCGGCGGGTTGCTCCTGTATGTATGGCTGGTTACCCCAGCTGCGATCGCCTACCAGTTCTGTAATACCATGCGGAATATGTTCATCATGGCACCGGTTGTTGCGGTTATTGTCAGTGTGACAGGTGCGATATGTGGCATTCTGTACTCCCTCCCGGTCGGCCCTCTGACGGCGGTGATTTTTAGCGGCCTGTTTGTCGGTGCAGTAGCAGTATCGCCGAAAAGGAAGATCGTGTTTCACAATCATTAATACGAAAAATGAAGAAGTAATAATTATGAAGCATTCAGGATTATTACTGATTCTGGGCATCATCATTGCTCTTATTCCGGGTGCAATGGCCCTGAACGTTGTGACAACGACCTCCGTCCTGTGGGATCCGGTTCATGAGATTGGTGGCGAGGATGTGAATGTCGTATACATCGCTGACCCGACCGTCTGCCCGCACCTGCAGGGTGATATTCTGCCAGGCCTGATCCAGAAGAATGCAGAAAACCTTGAGAAAGCAGATCTGTTCCTGGCCCATAACTCCAGTATGGACCTTGCAACCATGCAGGCGGTAGAGAAATTCCGTGACTCAAACGGGTTTGGAAAGACCAACTGGAAGATCCTAAAGCCGGATACTGCCTGGAACACCCCTGATACCGCTGTGGAACTTGCAGACACGGTCCTTGGCTGGCTGAAAGCAGCAGATGCAACAAAAGCAAAGACTTTTGATGAACGTGCACAGGCATACAAAGAGAAGATTATGGCTGCAGGAACCCTGACCGATGAGGAGAAGAGTCTGCTTGCAAAGAAGTATGCGGTTGTCATGGCCTGGCAGAGAGAGCCGGTAGAGAAATGGCTTGGTCTGAATGTGGTTGATTTCTTTGCTCCGGAGTTTGCGTTTGGCGGCAATAAGACACCGGCAAAGGTGGTTGACACACTAAAGGCAGATCCGCAGAAACTCTATGCACTTGATCTCCTGCCTGGTGGCGGAAAGATCTACGTGATTGAGAACATGCAGTCAGGTGAGATGGCAAAGGGCATTGCAGAGGCACTGGAGGACATGGCAATTTATGCAAACCGCGTTATATTCACCAACTTCCCGAAATCAGTGGAGGGCGTGGACTCAATTCCGGATGTGCTGACATATAACAAGAACCTGGTCCTCCAGTAACTCTTTTTTTTCTCCGGAAACTATAGTAGTAATTTTCATATAGATTATTACCTAACGGATAATGGTACTACTGTGATGATCTCCATGGTGGGAGTACATCAGAAAACCAGTATCAACCGATTCATCATTGCTCCATCAACAAAATCACATAACACCCCGGACAGGTTCAGTACAATCTGCAGGTCATCACATACCCACCAAAAAAGGGGGACCTTCCCCCTGTCTAATCAGTATTTTGCAGATCTTTTCTAAAACCCCTCACAATACCGCCACCTCCCAATACCAGGAGGTATACGGCGACACCAAGGAGAATGATGGTAGAGCCTGATGGGATGTCAAAGATCCAGGAGAGAAAGATACCAGATGTTGTCAGAATCATGCTTATCAGAGTAGCCCTGACCATCATCCCTTTCAGCGTTCCTGAACATGGCCGGGCGATGGCTGCCGGGAGTGTGAGAAGGGCAATGACGAGGATGATACCGACAACCTGGATGAGAACCACGACTGATATTGCTATAAGGGACAGAACCACGAGATGCAGACTCCGGGTCGGCAGGTTTGAGATGGTGGCATACTCAGTATCAAATGCCAGAGCCTGCAGTACCGGGTAGAGGATGCAAAAGAGGAGGACAATACTGACCGCCAAAAGAGCAATCATGGTAAGGTGTTCTGGTGCGACCAGGAGAATATTGCCAAAGAGATAACTAAAGAGGTCGGGAGTATACCCGGGGGTCAGAGAGAGACAGAGGATACCAAAGGCCATGCCTCCTGCCCAGAACGCACCGATGAGCGTGTCAATGTGCTCTTTGGCCCGTTCAACCAGCCCCCAGATGAGAGCAGCAATTCCAAGGGTGAACCAGAAGGCACCGACAAGCGGGTCAATACCCAGAAGATATCCAAGTCCAATCCCGCCAAAGGCTGCATGGGATATCCCCCCGGCGATCGAGATCATATGCCTGACATAGATATAACTCCCGATAATCCCACAGATGACTGAGGCCATGAGCCCGGAAAGAAGTGCGGACCTGAAAAATTCAAACCCGAGTGCTTCAATCATGGATGATCTCCATGCCGCTCCAATACCCGGTGTGGAATATCTCCATGGGTGATGAGATCAACCGGACACCCGTAGGTTCGGGAGATCATCTCCGGAGTCACCTGATCACTCTCATGCATAAATAAACGCCGGTTCAGACAGGCCACCCGGTTTACGTGTCGGGAGACCACCCCGATATCATGGGTTATCATAACAATGGTGATCTCCTTTGCTAACGAGGAGAGAAGTTCATAAAAGTGCTCTTCTGTCGGGGTATCCACGTAGACCGTTGGTTCGTCAAGAATAAGGATGTCAGGGTTTCCGGCCAGAGCCCGTGCAATCAGAGCACGTTGTCTCTCCCCGCCGGAGAGATCGCGTACCGGCCGGTCACCAAGGGGCTCAGCTGATAGACGGGATAATGCCTTGTCTGCAGCAGCATGATCCTCATGGGTATATCGCCTGATAACCCCGCTCTTTCTCCCCATCCTGCCGGTCAGAACCATTTCATGAACTGTAATCGGGAAGGAGAAATCAAATGCATGCGTTTGAGGAACATATCCTATCCTGGCCCTGGTATCAGGTGTTGCCGGTGAGCCAAAAAGAAGGATCTCCCCGGTATCGCAGGGGATAAGACCGAGGATTGCTCTGACCAGCGTTGTTTTCCCGGCCCCGTTCGGACCGATGATCGCGAAAAAGTCTCCTTTCCTGACCTGAAAGGTTATCGAATCCAGGACTTTCTGCTGATTTCTGATGATGGATACATTGGTAACCTCAATCACCGGTTCATGATTCATGATACCCCTGATATTCTCTCTGCTATCTGTCGCATGTTCTCAAGGTAATCCCCGGCAAGCGGACTGATAAGAACCATGGTTCCGTTCAGCTCCCGTGCAAGAGTCTCAGCCTGCTTCGTGGACCCTTCAGGTTCTGCAAAAACAATGGTAATCCCCATGGATTTTGCCTGTGTGATAAGATCTGCGAGCTGCTTTGCTGATGGTTCACGGCCGTTCTCTTCAACCGCCATCTGGGTCAGATTATAATCCCTGCAGAAATAACCAAAGGCAGGATGAAATACGAGAATTGTCCTTGATTTTAACTCTTTGAATGATTCACGGATCTCCTGGTCAATATCTGCAAGGTTTTCGAGGTACCTGTCCCGGTTCGTATAGAACTCATCTCTCATCTCCGGTCGTGCATCGGCCATCGCTTCAGCAGTGGTATTGACAATACGGGCGGCATTCTGAAGTGACAGCCAGACATGGGGATCAATACTATCATGAGCCTCCTGATCCGCTTCTTCACTTTCATGCTCATGCGTATGTGCTGCACGGTGGACCTTGATCGAATGTGAGGCATTGATGACCAGCATAGTAGGATAGGTCCGGGTTATTCTCTCCATCCACCGGTTCTCAAACTCGATTCCTGAACCCAGTGCAATGTAGAGATCAGCAGACTCAAGGCCGGCAATCTGTGACGGGGTCGGTTCAAAGGTATGCGGACTTGCACCGGGCGGGACCATCACCAGGACAGATACGTTATAATCACCTGCAACCGCTCTGATGAACTCCTCCTGGGGAGGGATGGTGCAGGCAACCACCAGAGGATGGGAAGAAGAGACCTCCTCCTGATCGGTGCAGCCACATACACAAAGAAAAAGAACAAACCAGCAGAGAACCAGAAATACCTGACTAAAGCGCCCAAAATGATGAGAAATATGATAATTCTCCATCTTCACGAATTGAAGCTTTAAGCTAAAATTTACCATTTTCAGACTCCGCAGCAGATAGGATCATGATCAATCACACCACAGGCCGCCCGGCTCGGATGGCCGAGTGAGCGACAAATCTGGTCAATATGAACCCTTGGAACCAGATGTTCTATCTTTTCAGCCTGAGTACATGCATCCTTCTCTGACAGGCCTGCACGGGCAAACATAAGTGAGAGGATGCGGTGCCTGCGCTGAAAAAAACGAGTGAGATCCTCACCCGATTCAGTGAGGGAGACCTTCTTCTCGGAATCATACCAGATATACCCGGCTTCTCCAAGTTCATGAAGTGATCTCGTAACGGTGGGAGTCCGGATCCCAAATTTTAATGCTATTTCGCCGGGTTTTACTCCGGATTCATGGGCATGGATGAACTTTAAAAACCTGATCTTCTGAGGCGTATCGACCCTGCCTGTCATATCTGAATATGGAACAGAAGAGGAGATAAAGCTACCAGCTAAAAATTTTCAAATATCGGAGAAGAACCAAAATCCCGATTCAGAACATACGTCAGGAATCAGGATCGGCAGGAGTCTGCCATTGTTTTAATGTCCGCTGAACTGATTTTTTCCCAAAAAGGTTCTCCCTGTAGATCGGATCCGGGCGAATCCCGAGTTCTTCTGATACGGCATATACACATGCATGTTTCACCAGACAAGCCCTGCATTTCGGTCCAGGACCACACCAGGCTGAGCCGATCAGATAGAGTGGCCGATCCAGATTCCATGGATCATCAGGTGAGAGCATCCGGGCAAGCCGCCTGGCTTTCATGGGTGTGATCCCGCTGCCATCCCCGCATATCATCCGCCCCAGAACCCGTGAATCAACAATATCACCCACAATATCAAACGGTCCCTCGATATACCCAAGGTCCTTTAGTGTCCCGACAATAAGACAGGCAATTGATCGGGGAATTCTGAGAAGTAAGAGCCGTTTGTATACCGACTCCGGATCCTGCTCATATCCGGTCCATATCTGCCGGCCGTCTCCGGCATAAAATCTGAGCATCAGGGTTGCGATCGTAAAAAGTCGTGTGTGAATCTTTGGTTCGGGATGGAGATTATAATCAAAAAAACGTTCGTCCCATCCCTCACGGGTATGATCAACAATCACCTGCCAGAGGGATTCAGGATTGTCCAAAACCTCCTCGGTGAAAAAAACCACATTGTCCCATACATCCGTCTTTCCTGATCGATATTCAAGAAAACAGGCACATAAAAATGCGTTTGCCTCTTTTCTGGTCATCTCTGATGAAAAACCATCGGTGAGCAGGAACGAATCAGAAGCACGAAACCGTGGATGCTCCCTGGTCAGTCTGAACAAGGATTCAGATACGATCTGAAGTACCTCTCCGGTAACCCGGCTTATTTCAGCAGGATCCTGACCGGATACTGAACTCATGAGAGGAATTAACCGGGCCATGCGGGTGGTATGCGGTGTCATGACTGTAAACAGGGACGGAGTAGGTTGAATGCCTCAGAAAAGACTTCCACATCATCATGGTGGGCAGGCATCGCCATGACCAGGTACACCGGGTACCGATTATCATCCGCCCACTTCTGTACCCTGGCACGAATTCCAGATATCCGGTGATCACCGGCATATTGCTCTTCTATGTGTGAACAAAGGCGTGTAGTATTTGGATAGTCAGAAGTATATCCGGCCCAGGAGAAGATCTGACAATCCATACATTCTTCCATCAGTTCTTTCATAAGACCGGCCAGTGTGTACCAGTCATCAAACTGGTCAAGAACTGCAAGAACCTCATGAGTTTCTGGATCTTTTACAAGGCTGGTACCTTCAAGATCACCGATAACCACCTTCTGAAATGGCCTTTTTTTAAACCCTTCGATAATCGCATACCTGATACCTGAATCTGAAAGAAGGTTTAACGCATCATCCAGACTGGTACTGTGAAAAGTGGCTGAGGTCTTCTCTTCGTCAACACCAATCGCCGGGTTGGCTCCTGCTTCAAAGTGAAGTGTCGTATCCTTCCCCAGTGGAAGAACACAATAATGACTGCCAATATGTTTAATGGTCGCTGTTCTGCCATGATGGACAAGATGAGAACAAAGGTCCAGGATGAATGTCGTTTTCCCTGACCCTGACCATCCTGCAATATGAATCACCTTCATACAAGAGACACCCCCTCCAGATCAAGAACCTGATCTCAGATCAGACGAGGAAGTTTTTAAGTAATACTATATCCAATTCCCCTCTTACGGGGTGTATATGGGGGGTGATCCGCCATTGATTTTTTCATCATTTTCACGTAAATTAGCGGCAGTCATCCTTTTTGTGCTCCTGTTTTCCCTTATTACCCTGGTCATCGTCTGGTACACGGGGTCGCTGACTGCCCTGGATGAGGAGTTTAAAAACCGGCAGAACCTCACCGATCAGATTCTGAAACAGTCAGTTATCTGGATTGACCGGGGGATTTCCCTCTATGAACTGCAATATATTCCCTCATTGGAGAAAGCAATGGATATATACCATACCGCTTATGAAAACTCGGGGGGAGACATCGCAAAGATGAATCTCAGCGCATTAAAAGAGCAGGTGGATGCACAACTGGAGGGGACCTATGACTTTTACCTGGTTCATGCAGACGGGCAGGTAGTGAAAAGCACCTTTGCTGAAGATATCGGCCTTGACTTTAAAATATGGCCGAAGTTTTATTCGGTCGTCTCTGCGATCCGGGAGAATGGCACCTTTGTTCCGGACCGGATGGTGCGGGGATATGCGAAAAATGCACCCATCCGGAAGTTTGCATATATGGGAACCAGTGACGGGAGATATCTGCTTGAAATAAGCAGGTCATTTGACCGGCTACTTCCCTACGCATCCGGTGCATCATACAAAGAGCTCATCAATAACCTTCCTGGTCTGAATCAGGATATCCGGTCTATAGAACTATACAATTCACGATATGAACTGGTCTCAAAATACCCTGCCCTTGCGACAAATGAACAGCCAAATGCGGAGACGTTGTCAAAAATCATCAGAACATTTGCAGATCATGCAAATTATGAGGAGACTGACCCGGTAACCGGGCATATTATCCGGTACACCCATCTTCCTATCAGTGATTCAGAATCACCATCAGCATCCGAGATGTATCTTGCAGCACGGACGGTATATTCAACTGATGACCGGGATCATAAAAAGGTTATTCTTACTTTGATTTTTGGTGGCTTCCTGCTCTTCACAGCCATTATTGCAGCCGGGGGAGCCTTTGCCGCGTCACGATACCTTTCAAGGCCGATCGACCGGATTGTTGAAGATATTCAGTATATCGCAGACGGAGACCTGGACCACCGGATCCGCCCGACCGGATCATCAGAGTTTAATACGATTGAAAAAGCCATAAACAGCCTTGTCACCAGTCTGAAAGAGACTATTAACAGTCTGAAAATACGGGAAGAAGAGCTGCTTGAGGAACTGGGGAAGAGATGGAAAGCAGAGGAGAATTATCGGAGACTTTTTGAATCTGCACACGAAGCAATCTTCATCCTGAAAGATACCAGAATTGAGAGTTGCAATAATGCGGCAACTCATCTCATCGGGATGAACATGAAGGAGATTATCGGCAAGGAACTCCATGATTTTTCACCACCGACACAACCGGACGGGAGAGATTCCAAAGAGGCGTCCCGTGAGATTATCCGCCGGGTTACCCAGGGTGATTTATCCATTATTGAATGGGACTTCATGAAGAAAGATGGGAAGATCCTGAATACTGAAGCTCAATGCAGCGCTGTCCTTTCCGGTGATGAAATCCTTGTTATGATAATATTCCGTGATGTAACCGAGCTTTTGGAGATGAGAAAGCGGGAGATTACCGCAATATCCCAGATTGAAGAGAACCTTGTCAGACTTGCTGCGATAAATGATCAGATCAGAAATCCCCTGGCATCCATTACCATCCTCAATGAGTTGCAGGGCGGAGATTATGAAGAGAAGATCCATGAGCAGATTATGACTATCGATGCTTTAATAAATGAAGTCGATAAAAATTTTGTGAAAACCGATAAAGTCCGTCTTTTCCTGACAAAACACTATGGCATACACTCCACCAGTCCTGATGAGGACAAAGGAAAGAGCCCGCCCCGTCGATAATATCTCCAGTGCTTTTTCATGCATCCTCATCATCCTGCTTTGCATGCTCTCTGCAGGATCTCCGGTATACGGAGAACATACCCCGAGTTTCGCTGCTTTTGGAGAGATATCATTCTCTGAAGGGGTTACCGAGGAGAGTGTCCCAATCAGGCCGGTCACTGAATATGAACCAGGGACGGTGAAAATCAGTGCGGTATTTCCCTTTATGAACATGGAAGACGGGATGTCGGTCGAGGTTGAATGGCTTTATAATGACGAGTGGTTCTACTCAACCGAAGAGGAATGGGACGAAGGGGAAGAGGGGATAACCCACCGGTCAATCTCATGGGAAGATGACCGGGAACTCGAACCCGGAGTCTACACACTCCGCCTATTCATCAACGGTCAGCTTGCCCGGTCGGCGGATGTAGAGGTCCTGGCACCAGGAGAAGAGGTACCAGAGGAACCAGTACGAAACCCTGAAGACCTCATCGATTCTGACCTGATGAAGGCATGGGAGATACTGGCCTATGCAGATAATGATCTTTTACAGGACCTTGCAAGCCTGGTACCCGATTATGGGATAGAACTTCGGCTGACCGACGAGATCGATTCAAGCGGACAGTATGTATATACGAGTGGTAAGAAAGAACCGGGGATAGTCTATATCTCCTGGGACTCCTGGAAGAAGACCAGCTGGGAAGAGGTCAGTGCAACCATCGCACATGAACTGACCCATGCAGTCCAGCACCTGACCAGCGATGAGGGGACATTTGGTTGCACAGTTGAACGCGAATATGAAGCGTACATGGCAAAATTTTACGTTCTTATGGAGACTGGAAGAACCGACATCCTTAGGAAAAACTGGTCGGCAGTATACAATCCCCGGACCGGAAAGATCTGGAAGAATGAATTGTGGAAAGCGCTGAAGGAGGCATATTCATCCTGTCCTGAATACTAATTATTCACTCATATGAGTGAACCCTTGGAACTCCTTTGAATATGGTGCAAAAGCGGTTCTTTCTTCTTTCAGTCTGGTGGATACGCATGGATCACAACCTTTAATCTGTTCCCGCACGAAGCGTACGTTACTAACCGGCATGATTAGCTCGTTCCTTCAGATTGCCTTCGCAGCCATCAGCTGCTGGGTTCTCTTTATCACGATTGATATGATCTGGGCACTGCCTCGTGAAGGAGGTGTTGTCGGAGCAAAAGCGATTGCAACAGCCATTGAGAAGACCGGAGGAGATATCAGGGGAGGGACCATGATGGGCAATATTGTGTCATCCCCTGATGCATCGGCCGGGACACTGCTTGCTGCCTGCGGAGTATACTGTTTTGGAATACCAGGCGGTCTTCTTGCAACGGTGCTCGTGTATATCGGAAACCGTATCTGCTATGATCCGGGGTATGCCGGAACGACGGGATGCTTTCTTGCAACCTTCATGGTATACCTCGGAACTCAGATCGGGATTCCGGCTGAGTTCTTCATTATCGGGATGGTGATTGCCATCCTGACCATTCAGGGGATCTCGCACCGGCACTCAAGCAGGCTTCTTGGCGCAATATGGAGGGTTCGGAGATGAGCATCGAGGGATCATCAGACCTGATAAGCGTAATATCCGGTCCTTTTTCATCTTCGTATATCAGCCCCCCGTCTGAAAGTGCGGAGCTTGCTGCTCTGTTATGTGGCATTATTGCTCTCTATGCAGTTATCAGAATCATTCGTGAACCGGATGTCATGCGAAAACTGCCATTCCTGAACGTATTCAGTTTTGCCATTGCCGGAATCATGGCGCTCATGATCCCTCATCCACTCGGAGTGGTTGCAGCAGCGGCATATTTTATCGGTTCGACATTTGAATCAAATGCGATTGCGAGTACCTGGGCCGGGGGGGTGGAGGAATGAATCTGCTCCTCATTGGAATATGTTGTATCATCACCCTTGCAGGAGGGGTGTACGCAGGAGTATCCCGGGATCCCTATGCAAAACTGATGGGCATCGGGATCATCGGAGGAGGAGTCATACCCCTTATCATTGCCAGAGGGTATGTTGATGTTGCTGCGGCCCTTGCGGTAATAATTCCCCTGTCCACGATATTCGTTCTCCAGCTCTGCAAAAAGGGGGCAGCATGAGTCCGGAGTTTTTCGCAGGTCTTCTCCTCCTCATCATCGGAACATGGGTCTGTGCCTTTCCCCGTGACCATGAATATCTGACCCGGATAATCAACCTTGAAATACCTGCATTCGGACTCCTTCTTGTTGCCTTGTCGTTTGATGAGACACTGGCCCTGCTGACGTTCATCGCCGTATCAACCCTGACGACATTTGTGCTTATCCTGCTGGTCGAGCGGAGGATGCCGGCATGATTCGACGTATTGGAAAGGGTTTTCGGATCTTCTCAAACTGGATGTCAACCTATGAGAACCTTGTCGCAGTCTACGCTGCACTGGGTATTTTAGTTGCCCTCTGCGGAGTTCTTATGGTTCCCATGCTTACGTATCATGAGGATCAGATATACTCAAAGACAATACACCGGGATTCAACGCTTGATCCCTATGACCGGGGAGGCATTCCCTTTACAAGAGCGGAGGTGAAGGCCCAGTACCCGGCGAACTCACCGACCGTCGGGTTTGTCACTGCATACCTGACACCCCTCTCCTGGTTCCTCGCCAATTCAACACCCTATCTCGGGACTACCATCGTTGCACATCCGGGTGGCATCCTTGATGAGATCCTCTATAACACGCGGGGACTTGATACGGTGGTCGAGACGAGTATCCTCTTTACGGCATTTGCCATCGCATCATTCCTGTTCAGGAGGAGAGACTGATGGATTTTTACCAGATTGGTCTTTTCTGCACCCTTATCTGTGTCGCCATATCATTCATCGCCCTCTTCCGGGAACGCGATGACATTCATAAAATTCTGGTCGTTGATCTGATAGAAACCACAGGTCTTGTTCTTATCTGTCTTGTCGCAACAGATCTGGCAGAGGCCCTGATCCTCCCCGGCCTGGTCGTCGGGATATCTGAACTCCTGATGCTCACCGAGCTCTATATCAGAAAGGAGCACCTTCCCCTTCCGGCATATAAACCGATTCGGATTGAAGTCATGCGGACCGCTCCACCCATCATCACCTTTGCCCTGGTTGTGTATGGAATAATCCTCTCAGGGTTTTCAGGTGGAGCAGTTGCAGGAATCGGGCTTGTGTTCTACTTCCTCTGCAAGGGGTATGAAGAGCGGTTTGCCCTGCTTGAGACGATATCAGGGTATGCATGGGCTCTCTGGATTGTGGCATTCTTTATCTTCATGATCCTGCCACAGGCCTGGCTGATTGCGGTGATGCTCTCCGGAGGGGCTATTCTCGTTAAAGTAACCACAAAGATGGCACTCATCGGCACCATGCGGGAGGGACGAAATGTTTAATCTGCCCATCGAAGGAGAGGAACTCTTTGTCCTTGAGTTTGGGGATATTGTCAATTACTTCAGTCTGTACACGACGACCCTGTTCCTGTTTGCAACCGCCTTTATCATCATTGCCATCATTGCCAGGCCGGAACGGCAGACAGATATCGTCTTTGGCACTGATGCGGTGTATATCAAGGATGTAAATCAGGAAAATCTGCGTTTCCAGCGATTCATGGCGATCGCCTGCGGCCTTGCCACACTTGGGGCAGTAAGCTCAGGTGACCTCTTTAACTTCTCCCTGTTTACTGCACTCATCGGGATTACCAACATCGGGATTGTCGCCGGGGTGAATAACCGGTATGTCCTGAATGCGGCGTATAATTACGGAATCGTCGCGATGGTTGCAACCACGTTCCTCTTTGGTGGTGCAGCAACGGCCCTTGGAACCTGTGGAACCCTGTCCATCTGGGAACTTGCCGGCCTTGGGATGGTCCCCCTGGCTGCAAAGATGTTCCTGGTCCTTGGAGTGATGGGAGAAGGAATGGCCCCCTTTTATATCGCAAAGGCTGAGATCACCCGGGCACCGGGAGCACCGTATGTTCTGATGATCCATGTCAGTTCGCTCCTCATCTTCCTCCGGGTAATAGAGATCATTCTGACGGTGTAACAATGAATAAAGAGTCATATCTGGCAATAACCATAATCACGGCAGTCATCCTCGCTCTTTTGGTATATGCGGTATCCATCGGAACCGAGCCTGGATGGCTTGCGGTAATCGGTGTGGTCCTGACATTTCCGATATTCACCCTCTCACTCTTTCTCTGGTGGAATGCATCGAATACAGACGGGGATATCCCATTTACCGGGTATTAATATGATAACACTGATACTTCCAGCAGTTTTTATCGGCCTTTTGTTTCATGGAATACATCGAAAAGTCATTGCACGGATACAGGGACGACCCGGCCCGCCGATCTGGCAGGAGATACTCCACACATTAAAATTCTCCTTTAAGCAGACATGGATCCCCAAAACGGCAAGCATGCCGATGTTTGTCTTCATCGTGGCAGTTTCCATAGCAATCTGGACCGGTGCATTCTATATCGTCTTCAGTGGTGGCAGTCTGCTCCTCCTCTTCGCGGTATTCATGCTCCATAAGATCACCGAACATGGTCTGGGACTCTCATCAGGCTCACCGTACGGAAAGTTCGGGGCAATTCGATCGGTGATGTCCGCAGCATCAGAGATCCCGCTCTTTGCAACGATTGCAGGAATATATGTGGTAACCGGTTCGCTCATGATCAGCGATATTACCAGGTACCAGGAGATACACGGACCCCTGCTCATCGGGGCATTCCCGATAGCCATTGCCATGTACATTGTCATACTTTCCAAGATGCATTACGGCCCGTTTTCAATCATCGAAGCAAAAGAGATCGTATCAGGGAACCGTACCGAGCACTTCGGAGTCTGGCGGGCCGGACTTGAAGTTGCCTATGCATTAAAGACTTTCGTGCTTCTGGCAGCATTTGTTCTGCTCTTCATCGGTGCCCTCCCCTGGTACCTGATGCTCCTTGCCATGCTTATCGTCCTGATATCACTCTCCTTTGTCTGTGCATTCACGCCGATGCTCTCGCCATTTGATGCGGTTGCCCTGCAGACGGTGATTACCGGAGTTCTCGCAGTATATATTATCGTTCTCGGGGTGATAGGATGAACCTCATCAGGATAGCCCTTGCAGGAGGGGCACTTGTCTATGCAGTGTTATTCGGGATTGAACTCATCCGGGGACATGTACTCTGGCAGGCAGTAGTTGGAATTATTGCTGTTGCCGCCCTTGCCCTGCTTCCCTTAACCAAAAATGAGCATCAGCTCCATGACGGGGAGATGATAGCAGTCTGGACCTGCATTCTGCTCTTCGGCCTCTATGCGATATTGAAAAGCGGAGGAATGGTATGACAGATATATATGAGCGTGACCTGTACGGGATGAAATTTGCCATCCTGAAAAGCCCGTACCATAAGAAAGTGGTCGCGGCCTGCGCAGATATGCTGGGAATTCCTCCAATGAAACTGCGACGGATACTCATAGAAAACCTGGATATGATGATGCTGGAGTCACTTGCCGTCAGATATGACAGCTGGCTGGAACGGGGGGATAAAGAGGGCGGAATTAAGCGGGAGATCGGGTATGAACTTTTCACGACCTATATCCCTATTATCTCCCCTGATGTTATGGAGAACGCTATACAGGAGTCCACAAAAAACAACAGCAACGCTGAAAGTGGAAAAAAACTCCTGCGGGCACAGGTATTTGCGGAGGAGAGCGAATGACAATGCTCCAGTCCCTGAAAAACGCCGTCCGTCAGCGGTCGATTCATGTCTGTTATGTGGACACCGGTTCCTGCAACGGATGTGATATCGAGGTCCTTGCCTGTCTCTCGCCCCGGTATGATCTTGAGCAGTATGGCATTTATGTCCACAATAACCCAAGAGAGGCGGATGTTCTGCTTATCATCGGCGGTGTGACTCCCCAGTGGGAGGATAAACTGAAGATGGTGTGGGATAAGATCCCAGAGCCTAAGGTAGCGGTATCAATCGGGAACTGCCCGATCTCCGGATGTGTCTTTTCACGGCCACAGACCCTCACCAGGGCTCCTGCCAAGAGTTATATTCCGATTGCGGCAGAGGTTCCCGGCTGTCCTCCCCGACCGACTGAGATAATTCAGGCAATCCTGTCAGTCGCACCCCTGATATTTAAAGACTGGGAGCTCAGGCGATGAAAAAGACTGTTGATGTATCTATCCCCCTTGGCCCGGTCCACCCGATCTTTAAGGAACCTTGCCGGATTAAATGTGAGACCTTTGGAGAGCAGATCCTTGCCGCCGAGGTTGAACTTGGGTACATGAAGAAAGGGATTGAACGTATCATGATTGGCCGGCCCTGGCAGGAGGTTATGTTCCTTGCCGAACGGGTCTGCGGGATCTGTTCAGTCATTCATAACTTTGTGTTCATTGAGACCATGGAGAAGATATCCGGCGTTACGGTCCCAGACCGGGCTGCATACCTTCGGGTGCTTGCAAATGAACTGGACCGGATGCAGAGCCACCTGATTGCAAACTTCTCGTACTGTTATACCATCGAACATGAGACCATCGGGATGTATCTCCTCAATATCCGTGAGAAGGTCATGGACATGCTCGAATACCTCACCGGTGCAAGAGTCACCTGTGCCTACATCGTTCCGGGAGGGGTCAGGTTTGATCCAGATAGTGAAGACCTGGCCCGGATCATGACCGCCATGGATGATGTGGAACGGGAGACCCGCCGGTACATGAGCATGTTTGATTCAGGGCCGCTCATCGGGCTTCGGAGTAAGGGGATCGGCGTTATGACCCGTGAACAGGCAGAACTTATCCATGCAGTCGGGCCGACCGCACGGGCCTGTGGTATTACTACCGACTTAAGGTCAGATCACCCGACCTACCAGAGACTGAACTTCTCACCCCTGGTACGGACTGAAGGAGATAACTATGCCAGGGTTATGCTTCGTTTCCAGGAAGTTTTACAGAGCGTGGAACTGATACGAACCATCATACGGACACTGCCGGAAGGAAAGATACGGGGAGGCGGAACCATCGGACGGGGTGAGACTACGCATAAGGGTGAAGCGCCAAGAGGTGAACTGACCTACCGGATTAAATCAGATACCCATGGAAGAGTCCAGGAGATATCAATCCAGACTCCCTCAATTATGAACATCGAAGCATGTGCACGATACATGATCCCGGGAGTAACATCGGTCGCTGATGTCACGGCGGCATACATCAGCTCTGATCCGTGCATCGCCTGTACTGAGAGGTAACAGATGAGATCCATCCTTTCATATATCCAGCATATGGCACGGCCGGAGTGGGTGAAAACTTTCTTCCTTGCGAAGACTGCCCCCCTCTCCACGCCGCCCCATTTCAGGGAGTTTCCCCATCTGACCGGAAAGGAATGCACCCATTGCTTTCAATGCATGATGATCTGCCCGGCTCCGGGGGCGATTGAGGTTATCAGAACCGAGAAACTTGGAGAGTGGAAACCGGTCATCCATCGTGGGCATTGTATCAGGTGTGGGCTCTGTGTTGAGATCTGCCCGGAACTGGTCCTTGATGCCGGCCGGGTCCATACAAAAAATGCAGAGGACGGCACCTATATGCAGTTCCAGTTCCACATCACCGTAAACCCGGTCACCTGTATGGGATGCGGGAGCTGCACGGTTGCCTGCCCGGTCAATAAAGAGATTGATCCACAGCTTGCTGCAAAAGGAACGAGCACCTCTGACGAAGTTATCATGCGGGTATACAAGGGGATCAACACGGTATTCCATGAGGATAAGTGCACCGGGTGCAAGACATGTGAAGAGCAGTGCCCGACCCGGTCAATACTGGTGGCACGGGTCCTCGAACCCTTGCAGATAT
>NZ_JAIWNS010000111.1 GCF_020216685.1 Methanospirillum hungatei
TTCATCGTCAAACAAAGAGATGGGCCGAGTGTTTCTGATGCAATAAATTCAGGGAAACTCAAAGGGGGAAGTATGGTCGTACAATTCCCAGTTGGTATCCGTCATGTAGATTACTTCTATATACCTATTAAGGATCCACGGGGAAATGTTCACAAAGTCATTGAGATTTTTTTGGATCGGACAAATCTTGTGGAACAATTACATGAATCAGAGACTTTAGTAAATGATAGTCCTGCCGGAATAATTACAACAGATCTAAATGGGAAAATTCTCTCATCAAACAAGGCATTTCAGGATATTATTCAGTTATCTGAGTCTGAATTGACTAAGATGAGTCTGCGAGATATTAATGTCATTGATCGGGAGGGATCGACATTAAATGAAATCATTTCTTCAAAGAAATATGGAACTGGGACCATTACTGTTGATCTCGGCTCATTTACAAAAATATTGAATTATACCTACATCCCCATCCTTGATGTCAATAACAATGTCACCAAAATTGTTATGATGTACATCGATATTACGACCATCAAAAAGATGGTTGTGTATCTTGAAAAATCTATCAGCAATCTGTATGAGAATATATTATCCCTATCTCATGGAAATACAAGTTTTACGTCTACTGTTCTTGATGCTGACCGGGAGATTATTGGAGCACAAGAGCAGTTTGTAAAGATAAATCAAGCAGTAAATATTGCACGTGATGCAATAGCCAGGCTTGTTTTCGATTCAACACAGATTGCAAATGCTGCTCTTGCAGGAAATCTCTCTTTTCGTGTGGATCAGACAGTACACGAGGGAGATTATCGAAAAGTAATCGAAGGGATGAATCAGACTCAGGCATCAATAGAAATTCCGGTTATGGAAGCTATGCGGATTGCAAAAGAATTTGCCGGATATAATTTTACCGCCCGGTTTGATAAAAAACTGAATATTAAGGGAGACTGGATATCATTCAGAGAGGCACTTGATGAAATTGGAGATAAGGTTGCAGAAGCGATCTCAACAATAAACATGCAGGTGAAAAATCTCTCATTAAATGCGGATCAGGCCAATGTCAACGTAGGTGAGATAGCACAGGGAGCAGGACAGATGGCACATAGTGCCAGTCAGGTATCTGCCAATGCAGAACAGGGCAATTCTGGTGTTCAGCAGATACTCAAGGCAATGGAAGATTTGACAATTACGGTTGCTGAAGTGTCTAAAAAGACTGAAGAAGTATCAGAATATTCCCGGAATGCCAATGACCTTGCTAAGGAAGGAACATCTCTTGCCAAGAAAGCTGAGGATGGAATGCAGGTCATTACAATGAGTGCAGAGGATATGAACCGGTTAATTGGAGAAATTCAGCAGGATATGGGTCAAATAGGAAAAATTGTCCGGCTGATTTCTGATATTGCGAATCAGACTAACCTTCTTGCACTCAATGCAGCTATTGAAGCTGCAAGGGCTGGTGAAGCAGGAAGAGGATTTGCGGTAGTTGCTGCAGAAGTAAAAGCCTTGGCGACTGAATCAAGAACATCCGCAGAAAACATTGCTGAAATGATCTCTTCACTTCAGAAAAAATCAGAGAATGCCGGAAATTCTGCAGAGGCTGCTGCAGAAGCAATAAAAGATGGTAATGTGGCATTGAGTGACACACTGAAGGTCTTTGGGAAACTAGCCGAATCAGTTAATGGCATCTCCGTGCATATAGAGCAGGTTGCTGCGATGACTGAGGAACAGGCTTCCGGGGTGGAGGAGGTTACTGCGAGTGTGAATGAGATATCCAACCTTCTTGAAGGAAATTCCAAAGAAGCTGTGGATATTGCCGGAATCGCAGAGGAATCGGCAGCTTCAATAGATGAATTAAAGCAGGTAATTCAGCAAGTAAACTCAGGAACTGAACAGGTATCAAAAGCAGTTGCACATTTTATTGTATAAAATTTTTGATACATTCTATTCAACCAGATTACCATTATTTTCCAGGATTTATTATGAAGAGTTCTATTCATTCTCCATTACCTCAATCACAAATTATTCAGTGTTCCAATTATGAAAAAAATCAGAAGTCCAAGTATCGTGTTCTTTTGGTTGATGATGATGAAGACCTGCTGTATGTAAATCAGGTGTTTATTGAGCGATATGAAGGATTTCAGGTTGACACTGTTTCATCAGTAAAAATGGCATTAGAAAAGCTAAAGCAATATTCTCATAATGTAATAATATCAGACTATGATATGCCTGAATTGAACGGTATTGATTTCTATAAGATAGTAAGATCTGAAGGACACATTACCCCATTTATAATTTACTCAAGTAAAAGCCGGAAAGAGATTTCTCTTTGTCATCAAATACCTGATTCACTTATATGCCTACAGAAACAAACCAATGTATCACAGGGATGTAAAGAACTCGTAACTCTTATTCGCCAAATAATTTCGTAATTCTACTCACGATGCTAATTACTCATAGGAAATATCAAATTGATTTTTATTATAAAGATATTTTATGGGAGTATTAACCTGAATGGGACTAATTTTTTATCATAACTATTATCACGAATTCTGACACAATCTGTTACCCCATGTCCCAAATCATCTCCAATCAACTCCACCAAAGACTTCTTCTAACGGCCGCTGCAGTCGGAATGTTTTTAGACGGGCTTGACGGCTCGATTGTAACAATAATTCTCCCACAGATTTCAGAATCATTCAACACCGATACCGGGACAGCTTCCTGGGTCATTATCACCTATCTCCTGATGATGGCAGGATTAATCCTCATCATAGGAAAAATTGCCGAACGAGGACATATCAGGAAGATATTCCTCTTGGGTTTGTGTGTCTTCACTGCTGGATCTGCTGCGTGTGGAATTGCCCCCGACCTCGAAATTCTTCTGGCTGCCCGGATTTTACAAGGAATCGGAGCAGCTATGCTTGCAGCAACCGCCTCATTACTCTGTGTCACCTACCTTCCAAAGGATATGTACGGGATGGCCTTTGGAGCGATTTCCATGTCAGTATCAGTCGGGGTAGCAACCGGTCCGGCAATCGGAGGATTTATTGCCCAGTATTTCTCCTGGCATTGGGCATTTCTCATGAATGTCCCTGTCGGCATCCTCATTCTGGCTTTTGGTATGTATATCATTCCTCCCGATATTCCCCGTGAAAAGCAACCATTTGACCTGTACGGATCAATTCTGCTCTTTGGGCTGATGGCGTCATGCGTATATTGTCTTGAACGCATTTCTCACCTGGGGATATCTGACCTGCAGATTCTGCTCAGTGGGAGCATCAGTATTGCCTGTCTGATTGCCTTTTACATTCGTGAGCGGATGTGTCATATGCCCCTGATACATATCCGGGTGTTTTCAGTCATGAACTTTACCGCAACACTCCTTGCATTTCTCATTTACGGGTGTGTATCTATGGGTATTTTCTATCTCCTTCCATTCTTCCTCCAGGCAGGGATGGCATATGACCCGGCAATGGCCGGACTGTTTCTCCTCATTCCACCGCTCATAACCGCAATAATAGGCATTCCGATGGGAAGATGGTCTGATCTTATCGGCAGAAGACCATTTGCAATAGCAGCAGCAGTATTATCTATTGCAGCGAGCGGGATATTTATGATAATCATTCCGGAAACCGGGTTTATTCCACTTATCTTTGGCCTTCTCATTATGGGTCTCTTTATGGGTTGTTTTGGCGGACCGGTTGCCAGCAGGGTTGTAGAAAATGCTCCTCCTGGAGAAGAGGGTACTGGAACATCACTCATGGTCACTGCAGT
Source organism: Methanospirillum hungatei (assembly GCF_020216685.1). Taxonomy (GTDB): domain Archaea; phylum Halobacteriota; class Methanomicrobia; order Methanomicrobiales; family Methanospirillaceae; genus Methanospirillum; species Methanospirillum hungatei_B. The sequence continues at coordinate 3,775 of NZ_JAIWNS010000111.1, forward strand.
ATACCTTGGAAGTGTCCTTGGTACCGCTCTGTTTGCAACATTTTTTACCTTGGGAAGCGCAGAAACAGGAATTTCAGCATTCTCTGATCTTGATCCGGAGAAATTTTTACACGGATTTCACCTCTCAATGACTGCGGGTTTTATCCTTTCAGTTCTGGCACTCATACTGTCGGTCATTGTCAGAGAAAAGAAGACCCGGGAGAACTCAGTACGGATTTAAAATAGACAGAATAAAGCCGAATCACATCATCATGGTGAAGTACTTACATGGATCATCAACCTGATACAACCGGAGTCACCCTTCTGAAAGGTGATCCGAAAATTGCCATTATCAAACTCTCTATTCCGATGATAGTGGCCATGCTGCTCATGTCCACCTATAACCTGGTGAATGCCATCTGGGTGGCCGGACTTGGGGCAGATGCCCTGGCAGCAGTTGGTTTCATCACTCCCCTGTTTATGATTCTCATCGGACTGGCAAATGGTCTTGGAGCCGGAGCTACATCAGTAATTTCCCGAAGGATCGGTGCAGGGGACAGAAATGGAGCTCATACAACTGCAATTCAGGCAGTTCTTCTGAGCATCGTGATATCGATTGTCATATCTCTTGTGCTAATTACATTCAGCAGACCACTGATGGTCCTGTTTGGCGCAGGAAATACTGTAGATCTCGCAGTAGAGTATGGAAATATCGTATTTGCAGGGACCATCCTGATCCTTTTCACAAATGTCGGATATGGCATTCTCAGGGGAGAAGGAGATACCAAACGGACGATGTACGTGATGGGAGCAGCATCCATTATCAACATCGTTCTTGATCCCATCTTCATCTACTATCTGAACTGGGGTATTGCCGGTGCGGCCTGGGGTATGATAGTATCGCTGGTTCTCATTGCATCTGTCCAGATATACTGGTTCTGTATCAAAAAGGATACTTATATTACCTTTTCAAAAGATATGAACCTTCATGAGACCAGGCATATCAAAGATGTTCTGGCAATCGGACTTCCGGCCAGTTGTGAATTTTTTCTGATGGCAATTCTCTCTGTTTTTATTAATATACTGCTGGTCATGGTAGCGAATACTGATGCTGTCGCGGTATATACAGCAGGATGGCGGGTTATTATGTTTGCAATCATTCCTCTTGTCGCAATATCCACCTCTGTTGTAGCAGTTACCGGTGCAGCATTTGGAGGACGGCATTTTGAAAAGTTTCCGGTTATTCATAACTTTTCTGTTCTCTTAGGCATTGTCATAGCTACCATCATTGCAATTCTGACCTGGCTTTTTGCAGATCAGATCTCGTTTATATTTTCATACTCAGCTGATGGAGCACATCTGGCGCCATCAATAGCAGCATTCCTTGCGACGATGTGTATATTTTATCCATTTGTATCTCCGGGAATTATGTCATCTTCTGTCTTTCAGGGAACCGGGCGGGGATTGTCATCACTTCTTCTCAATGTGCTCAGAGAGATAGTATTCATGGCATCTGCCGCATATCTGCTCGGCGTTGTTCTGGGTTATGGTGAACACGGCATCTGGTGGGGACTTATTATCGGAGATATTCTTGGTGGAATTACCGGGTATATCTGGGTCAGATTTTACATCAGTAGAATTATCAGATATACCTGAATCATTAATTTATTCCATTTTTTTCAACAGAAAAAAGTCATACCCTTAAAAGGGGTCTGAACGCTGACGATGAGAAGCGTATTCTGATCTCTTATCTTCATCCTATAGAAGGGCAGGTCTCTGGATCCAATTGGATACATGTAATATAACTCCAAAGTTAAATGAAATTGGAATGATTTATTTTACTGAAGCAGATATTGACCGACTGATAGAAGACGATCTGCCGGCTGGAGATATGACAACCTTCCTGTTAGATCTTACCGGAAAGAAAGGATCTATCGCATTGATCGCCCGAAATGAGATGGTTGCCTGCTGTACTGAAGAAGCAGTCCGGCTCTATAAAAAAGCAGGACTGGAGGTTGGACATTTTGTCGCATCAGGTACCAGATTACAACCTGGAGACAGACTGATTGAAGCGAAAGGAGAGGCCTCTGCAATCCATATTATCTGGCGGACGGGAAGTGCGATGATCGAGTTTGCTTCAGGTATTGCAGGTCGGACAAATCAACTGGTAATGGCAGCAAAGAAAGAAAATCCTTCAATATCAGTGGCAGGGACCCGGAAACACCCCCCGTTTGTTAAAAAAATGGCATTAAAAGCATTGATGGCAGGAGGAGGGGTTCCACACCGGACCGGGCTCTCTGATACCATCCTCATCTTCCGTGAACATCTGTTATTTACCGGCGGATATGAACGCCTGCCAGAGGTTATCCGCTCAGTCAAAGAGAAGATGAAAGAGAGAAAAATCGTTATAGAAGCACATAGCCTGAAGGAGGCATTGATTGCAGCTAAATCCGGAGCGGATGCAGTTCAGATGGACAAGAGTACACAGGAAATCTTTTCTGAATGTTCAGGAAAGTGTCGTGCCATCAATCCGAATATCTGCATGATAGCTGCCGGGGCTATTAATGATTCGAATGCAGGAATGTATGCAAAAGCAGGGGCAGATGTGCTGGTCACTTCATGGATGTATTTCGCTCCTCCGGCCGATATCATGGCAGAGATCCTGCCAATAGATGAATACTAAGCCTCACGTTATTTTCTATTAATTTTATCCTATTTTTTCTTTTTCGTTCAAAAATTGAGATTTTTCAGAGGGACAATACCTTCAAATATAATATTTTTAATTTTAATACCTGGAATATCCTTTGGTATGTCAAGGATTGCTTATTGGGCTATTTATTGCCGTTTTATCCCTTATTTTTACCGGTGCATCACCCAAACAGAGAACCTTTCAGACATACGGGATCTGATCCCGGCAGGCATGGAGATAGACAAAGAGATACTCTATGAGCTCTTTGAGCCAGAACCCATACCATCTGAAGCGGATGCACGATTCCTTACCATCTTATCTGATGAAGGATTTGAAGTCCAGCAGGGAGCAGTAAAAAAAATTAGATCTCATTAAACTAGCCGAACTCGGCGTTCTCCCCGATGCGGAGGGAAATAATGCAGATAATCCCTACTATGCATTCGCCCTTCCCCGATCACCAGGTCGGGCGGTTGCCAATGACCATGAGTTCCTAAATGGGATGAGTGGCAATGTCAGACTCAGACCAGATGAGGCTTTATTGATGATCGGAAAGACCCCGTCTGGGGTAAAAATTTACAATTACCCAACATTCATGGTCTTTCGGACGATTGGATCAGAGCGGGCAATGATATTTGCTGGGTTTGGTGATTTAGTAAATATCGGGGCCATACAGGTAGAAACAGGAACAGACGGATTTGATCAGCCTATCATGATCATCTATTCGGCAGATAAGACGATTGCAGAACGGGTCCAATCTTATGCAATAGCAGCAGGATACCCTGCGAGCATGATTCATATCAAGCAGATACCGTCTCCGATGGTGAATATGGGACTTGAGGAGGATGATGAGTCTTTCGGATTTGGTATCAGGGTCGGGGTATTTGATACACCGAAGGTGCAAGATCAGTATATGAGCGATGTGTACACTATGTATCGTGTTTACCGGCTGACACCGAACCAGTCTCAACCATTAAACCCCTACCCGGTATCAGATCTCCGGATACGGGGGACAGGAAAGACAGAATTTGACCTGATGCCTCCGGTGAACCACTTACGTGATGCCATCATAGCGGCATATCCGGGATACACATACCAGGAGATGAAGACCGGGATATCATTCCCTGAAAGTAGTCAGGTGATGCAGAATAATGAGCAGGCATATGGAGAGAACAGGGATCCCACATATCTGGGGAGTGAAAAGTTTACCCTGAAGGAAGGACAGTTTGCAGTGAGATACGGTGTCAATCACGCCGCATTCGGGAAGGCAGTATACAGTAATATCGTCGCATATGGTGCTGAAAAGATAAACGGTGTGGTCACTGCAGATAATACCCAGTTTGAAGGGAGAGCATCCCGATATATTCCTGATGATCCCAATGCCCCGATGCTGTATGCGTACACGATCACCAGAACAGAATCAGATGAGCTATATACGATGAACGTTCCAACAGGTCCATATCTCGAGGGAATACCGCTGGATGAGGAGATGTGGATCAGGTGGAGAGCATATTTAGAACCGGAGACCAATGTCGGACCGGCATATCCGGAACTTATATATGATAAGGTCATCGTATTCACCCCCCTATAACTTCTTTTCTTCCATCTTCAGACAAAAAATTCAAAAAAAAAGAAAAATTTCGATTGAGAATACAGAACTTTTAAATAAAAACGTTACCAATAGTGTCCTGTAAGTATATTTGTCATTATTTGGTCTGAAAAATGATTGATACAGATAACAGTGTCTCTACAAATCAGATCTCATTATTGTATGTTGATGATGAAGAGGTACTTCTCCATCTTGGTAAGCGATTCCTTGAGCGAATGGGGGAGTTTTCCGTCGATATTGTTCAATCAGCTGGAGAAGTTCTTCATCCCGGCTTTTTGCAAAAATATGATGCAATAATCTCTGACTACCAGATGCCCGTTATTGATGGGATTGAATTTCTCAAAGCAATAAGAGAACAGGGAAATGATATACCATTTATACTCTTTACCGGGAGGGGTCGGGAAGAGGTTGTCATTGAAGCAATTAATTACGGGGCCGATTTTTATCTGCAAAAAGGGGGTGAACCAAAATCCCAGTTTGCTGAATTATCACATAAAATCAAACAGGCGGTCGCGAGAAAAAGGGCAGAAAAATCACTAAAGGACTCACAAAAACAACTTGCAGATATTATTGATTTTCTTCCTGATGCAACCTTTGCCATAGATCGGTCTGGCACGATCATTGCGTGGAACCGGGCAATTGAGAAGATGACCGGTTACTCCTCATCACAAATGCTTGGGAAAGGAAACTATGAGTATGCTGCTACACTTTATGGGCATCGTCATCCGGTTCTGATTGATCTTCTCAATGAGAGCAATGAGGTCTTATCCAGGTATTATACCAACATTTCACGTTCAGGAAATGTAATTCAGGCAGAAGCGGAGTATGTCAATACACAAGGGGATTTGATCGCACTATTTATAAAGGCCTGTCCTCTGTATGATAATGAGGGGAACATTACTGGATATATTGAATCGATTCGTGATATAACAGAAGTGAAAAAATCTGCACGAAAGATAGAGGAGAATGAAAGAAAATATCGGGTTCTGGCCGAGTATTCACGGGATGCTATTCTCATCATTGGATTTGACGGAACAATATATTATATCAACCCTGCCGGTGTCCGGATGGTTGAAGAAGAATCTGCGGATACAGTGCTTGCAAGAAAAAACGTGATGACATATGTCCATCCTGATTCCCATGACCTGGTTTTGCATGATATAGAACAGGTAAGATCAGGAAATGATTCATACATCTCACAGTATAAACTCATCACTGGGAAAAGCCGTGAAATCTGGATCGAGACCCAGGGGAGAAAGATACAAATGGATGTGTCAGATGCAATATATGTCACATTCCGGGATATCACTCAAAAGAAACAGTTGGAAGAAGAGCGGGATATCTTTCTTAAACGATTATTATCTCAACAAAAATTCACGGACGCCCTTCTTGATGCACTCCCTCTCCCGGTTTTTTGGAAGGATAAGAACTTCAGATTTATGGGTTGCAATCAGGCATATTGTACATATATGGGGATATCAAAAGAAGACCTGGTGGGAAAAACAATTGATGAGGTATGGCCTGACCACAATATATCGCTTGAGACAATAACCCACGATCAGGAGTTAATTCCTAACAATCCGGTTCAAAAATATCAGATAAAACTCACCGATAAATCTGGAAAAACTCATCATATCATCGTCTCAAAAAGTATCTTTTATGATCATGCTGGTAATATTGCAGGAATCGTTGGATCAATGCAGGATATTACCGAATATAAGTCTTTAATTGGGGATCTGAAAAACAGGGAGGAGTTATTCAGGATGATTGTCACCCAATCTTCAGACATCTTTATGATCGTCTCCCCTAAGTATGAAGTAACCTATATAAGTCCGAATCATTCCTCTTTAACGGGTTTTCTTACAGAAGAGGTCATTGGGCCTGCAGGCAGGTTTGTCCATCCCGATGATTTCTCGGTTGTAAAATCCAGGTTGGACAGACTTATAAACAATATTTCCGTGATCGAAACTGCAGAATTCAGAACACTAAAACGTGATGGTTCATATGTTCTCCTGGAAGGGGTAGGAGTAAATTGCATTGATAATCCGGCGATTCAGGGTATTCTGATTACCGCTCGAGATATTACCAACCGAAAGAAAACTGAACGGGGATTATCTCTGATGACGCGGTTATTCAAGAATATTTCGAATTCTTCTCCAATATTTGCAGCACTTCTTGATGAACATGGGTTCATCGTCTTTTCGAACCGATCATTCTCAAAAAAGAATGGCAATCCGGATAAAGAAAAAAATGGAAGGAGAATTCATGAGTTATTTAAATCAGATTGGGAGACAGAATGTTCAAAGATTCTTCGGGAAGTTATAGAAAAAGGACAGCCCTCGGTTCAGGAGTGCCGGATAGATCTCAAAGAGGGAGAGAGAATTTTATCTGCAGTTTTCTTCCCCATCTCTGAAGATGATAGGACATTTATCGGATTTATTGGATTGGATATTACCGAACAAAAATCATTGATCTGCCAGCTAAATAAGAGTATCAATCAGAACGAGGTCCTTGAAAGACTAGTCGAAGAACGGACTGCGGAAATCGCAAATTTATTGGAGATGAAAAATCTCCTCATTACCGCTATCGCTCATGATCTGAGAACCCCCCTTACTCCTCTTATCGCTCTACTCCCCTTACTTGAAAACGAGGATGATACACAGAAAAGAACTGAAATAATTCAAATTCTAGAGAAAAATGCCACTCGGATTGCATCAATTATACAGACACTTCTTCATTTCAATGACCTGGGATCACCATACCGGGTTGAAGATGAATCCGAAATAAATCTCAAAGAATTAATCGATAATTTGCTCAATGTCCATTCTATCGCCGCAAATAAAAAAGATATTTCCATTCTGACAGATATCCCTGATACGATTTGTATTAACTCTTCTTTACCCCATGTAATATCCATCTTTGATAATGTCATTACAAATGCCCTGAAATACTCATATGCAGGGGGCACCATCAGAATATATACCGAAGACCTTGGACAGATGGTCAGGATTTGTGTTCAGGATAATGGAGTGGGTCTGACAGAAAAGGATTTATCCAGGATTTTTGAACCCTTTTTTAAAGCCGATCCCTCCCGTCATGACCGTTCATCATCAGGTCTGGGCCTTTCTGTGACAAAACGATTAATCATGGCTATTGGGGGAGAAATATATATTCGAAGTGAGGGCCTGGGGAAAGGAACAGAAGTAGAGATCAGGTTGAAGAAAATGATCTGATCCCTGAACGTATATCCAGACTTTTTCGATAATCTTTCAAGATTCAGCGGACTGATATTGGGAATTACCTGGGATATGAAAAAACACAGAATATGATAATTATAGCGAATTCGCTGATAAAATCTGTCTGATCAGTTTTTATATAATAAACTATTGTATCGGGACACCAGATATCAGACTTTTATTTCTGACAAAAAACAACGAACTAGTACTCATGAATACCGCATATATAATGAGGTAGAATGAGGATGGACCTTGTCAGGTACGGGATCTCTCAGGGTTAACCGGGAAAGGGTAAAACCACACACAATAGACCGAATGGTCACCAACACCTTTCCATCTTTCAGGGTCCATAATATCTATGTGATATCCTTTTCATCCAATCGTACTTGTTCTCATTTCAATCGCGCCTGAAAAGGCAGGTTCTCTGTTCATCACACTCCATTAATAACTATTGAAATTAATTGAATTTCATTATTTGACAGAAATGCCACAAAAGAAGTAACCATCTGATACAATTATCATAAAAAGAAAAATCGGCGCATTTTTCGAATATCACAAAATATAAGCCCTGTTTTTCTACGCAGAATTCAGAACTTCAATTCGTAAGATTTATGCTTTGATATCAGGAACAGAAGAGATATACTGTGTACACGCATGAATCAGTATGCATATACCTGAAGGGACAGGTGTTCAGGCAGATTCAAAATGCCTCACAGTATATGAGTCACGTTACCATGATTCGAACCATCGGAACTGAGATGACTGAAACATACCTGGTATGGATGTGTTCATCTCTGCGTGAGAATTGCCAGTGTCATCTCATCACCGGATGAGAGCACAATTAATTCGCCAAACCGGTTAAAACAGCCATATTGGATGAGATTTTCTGATCGATACAGGGTTAGTGTGGTTTCCCGGTATTGAACGTTCTTCTCAGGGACTGGAAGGAGACCAGTCCTCATGGCTGTTTTACCCTGAGAACTCGGGTGAAAGAATGAGCGAAAGCAATCTAGTTAAGTATGTACAAACCATCTGCCCCTATTGTGGTGTCGGGTGTACTCTGAACCTTGTTGTTAAGAATGAAAAGGTCGTCGGCGTAGAACCATATAAGCGAAGCCCTATTAATGACGGGAAACTCTGTCCAAGGGTCTGACATGCTGAGAACATATCCACAGCCCTGACCGGCTAACGACACCTCTCATAAAAAAAGATGGGAAATTTGTCGAGGCGTCGTGGGATGAAGCTCTTGACCTTGTCGCAAAGAAATTGAAAGAAACAAGCGACAAATACGGACCTAAAGCATTTGGATTTCAGACATCCTGCAGAACAGTAAATGAAGACTGTTATATCTTTCAAAAATTCGCCCGTGTCGGTTTTAAAACAAACAATGTTGATAACTGTGCACGTATCTGCCATGGGCCATCAGTAGCAGGCCTTTCCCTATCATTTGGATCTGGTGCAGCAACGAATGGCTTTGAAGATGCTCTAAATTCTGATTTTATCCTTGTGTGGGGATCGAATGCTCTTGAAGCACACCCCCTTGCCGGGCGGCGTCTTGTCCAAGCAAAATTGAAAGGGATCCCTATCTATGCAGTTGACCCCCGTCTCTCAACCACAGCCAAGATTGCAGATAAGTGGATTCAGTTTAATCCGTCAACACACATTGCTCTGGCAAACTCGATGATGTACTGGATCATCAAAGCAGACAAACATGACAAGAAATTCATCGAAGAACGTGTGAACGGGTTTGAAGAACTCAAGGCGACGGTTGAAAAATATGCAGATGCTGAAGACAGCCATGGCGTCCCACTTGAAACCGTAAAAGAACTGGCATATAAGTATGCATCAGCAAAGAGTGCAGTTATCATTTACTGTCTTGGAGTCACCGAACTGACCACCGGTACTGACAATGTCAGGTCTATGGGTAACCTTGCCCTGCTCACCGGAAATGTCGGTCGTCCTGGAACTGGTGTAAATCCCCTTCGTGGGCAGAACAATGTACAGGGTGCTTGTGATATGGGTGCATATCCAAATATGTATTCTGGATATCAGAAGTGCGAAATTGCTGAAAACCGTGCAAAAATGGAGAAGGCATGGGGCGTGACAGGTCTTCCGGACTGGTATGGACAGACCCTTACTGAGCAGATTAACATCTGTGGGGATGAGATCAAGACGATGTATATCCTTGGTTTAAATCCGGTTGTCACTTATCCTGATTCCAACCACGTGAAAAGACAACTTGAAAAACTCGACTTTCTCGTTGTCCAGGATATTTTCTTTACAGAAACCTGTCAATATGCAGATGTTATCCTACCAGGGGCTTGTTTCGCCGAGAAGGATGGTACTTTCACCAGCGGTGAGCGCCGTATTAACCGTGTCAGAAAAGCAACCAACCCACCAGGCAAAGCAAAAGAAGATATCTGGATTATATCAGAACTTGCAAAGAAGATGGGTCTAAAGGGTTTTGATCTCCCGACTGCAAAAGACGTCTGGGATGATATGCGGAACTGTACCCCAAGCATGTTTGGTGCAACATACGAAAAACTTGAAAAACCTGAGTCTATTGTCTGGCCTTGTCCAACTCTCGAGCACTGTGGAACCCCGATCCTCCATTGTGAAAAATTCGCTTGTGCAGATGGAAAGGGTAACCTCTTTGGTATTGAATATCGCCCACCAGCAGAGGTTGCAGATGCTGAGTATCCGTTCACCATGATGACAGGCCGGCTCATATTCCATTACCACTCCAGGACACAGACCGACAGGAGTGCCGCTCTTCATTACGAAGTGCCTGCATCATATGTCCAGATCAACAACGAAGATGCAAGACGCCTCGGTATCGGACAGCATGAGAAGATCCTGATCACCAGCAGACGTGGAAAAACCGAGACCATCGCCCATGTAACCGATGAGATCGGACCTGGTGTCCTGTACATGACCATGCACTTTAATGAAGGTGTCAACAACCTGACGAACACTGTTCTTGATCCGATGTCCAAGATGCCGGAACTCAAGCACTGTGCTGTGAAAGTTGAAAAGATAGGGGGGAACTAATATGGCAGCAACAGGCGACATGATTTATGCCTGGACAACTGACAGTGGTATTGCTAAAAAGGCAGAGTGTGGTGGTGCAGTAACGACCCTTTTAAAATATGCACTAGAAAACAAGATCGTTGATGTTGTTGTCGCAGTAAAGAAGGGATTTGATCTATATGATGCCGTTCCCGTTGCCAAACCGATGCAAAGGATCTTGACCAGACAGCTGGGTCATTACACTGTGGTACCCTGCTCATGTCCACCTTTATCCAGAAATACCTGGACGGAGCAAAGAACATGAAAGTGGGTGTCGTAGTCAAAGGTTGCGACCTCATGAGCATGATTGAACTAGGTAAGAGGAACGAGATCAACATGAACAATGTCCTTACCATCGGTGTAAACTGTGGAGGTTCTGTAAATCCAATTCAGGCCCGGAAGATGATCAAGGAAAAGTTTGGTGTTGATCCAGACAAGGTTACTAAAGAAGAGATCGATAAGGGTCAGTTCATCATCGAGTATGAAGGCGGACACAAGGGCATCAAAATCGATGAACTTGAAGAAGAGGGTTATGGACGTCGTTCCAACTGTCGGCGATGCAAGTACAAAATCCCCCGTCAGGCAGACCTTGCCTGTGGAAATTGGGGAGTGATCGGAGATAAGGCTGGGAAGGCAACCTTTATTGAGATTTGTAGTGACAAAGGTGCTGATATCGTTTCAAAGGCAGTATCAGCTAAGAAACTGGATACCTGTGCTGCTGAACCAAAGGGAATCGAGATCAGAGGCAAGACAGAGGGAGCCATGCTTAAACTTGGTGAGAAATGGCGTAAGAAGGAGTTTACTGCACTTCGTGACAATCTCTGGGACTTCATTAAAAAGGAGACATCACGGTATATCAAGTGCTACTCCTGTATTGAAAAGTGTCCGGTTTGTATCTCCACACCATTCGTGGAAAGGCCTGAATCATATATGGTCAGACCAGGGTATATCCCATCAGACCCAATGTTCCATCTTCGCCGGTTTGCATCCATCTCTGACAGTTGTGTAAATTGTGGTCAATGCGAAGAACTCTGTCCGGTTGAGATCCCCCTGGCTCTTATCTCACATGCCATCAGGGTTGAAGGGGATAATGCCTACGTTCCGAAACTCGGCGCTGCTCCATACAAAAACTAACCTTTCTCATTTTTTTATACTCTTTTTTTCACCATCTCATTTGGGTAATAAATCATTCCCTGAATAGTTCCCACCACTAAAAACCAAAATTCCGGATTAATTCGCCATCTTTATATGAGTATGTGGAGTAATACTTCTCTGCATTGTGATCAGGGGGTGTGCGATTACACCCATGGACATATTCGGGTTGTCCATTCCTGTGTGCCTGGTTACAAAACGCAAGAATGATTTGAAGAGCGAAGGCTTCGTACCTGTAATTACGGTATCTTTCACCAGTCAAACTCGGGTGAAATATGAGTGAAAATTCAGAAATAATGAAATATGTGGCAACCACTTGTCCCTACTGTGGTGTTGGTTGTACATTAAACCTGGTTGTTAGTAATGGTAAGGTCGTTGGTGTTGAGCCAAACCAGAGATCTCCCATCAATGAAGGAAAACTTTGTCCAAAGGGAGTTACCTGCTGGGAACACATACACAGCCCTGACCGTCTGACCACTCCCTTGATTAAAAAGGACGGAAAGTTTATTGAGGCATCCTGGGATGAGGCACTAGATCTCGTTGCAAAGAACCTTAAGGCCATCTACGACAAACATGGCCCAAAAGGACTTGGATTCCAGACCTCCTGTAGAACCGTCAATGAAGATTGCTATATATTCCAGAAGTTCGCACGTGTTGGATTCAAGACAAACAACGTTGACAATTGTGCCCGGATCTGTCACGGACCATCTGTTGCAGGTCTTTCACTCTCCTTTGGTTCTGGTGCAGCAACAAATGGTTTTGAAGATGCACTGAACGCCGATTTAATTCTCATCTGGGGATCAAATGCAGTCGAAGCACATCCCCTGGCAGGTCGTCGGATTGCACAGGCGAAGAAGAAAGGCATACAGATTATTGCCGTTGACCCACGGTACACGATGACTGCCCGTTTGGCCGACACATATGTGCGGTTTAATCCATCAACCCATATCGCCCTTGCAAACTCTATGATGTACTGGATCATCAAAGAGGGCCTTGAAGATAAAAAATTCATTCAAGATCGTGTCAACGGGTTTGAAGATCTCAAGAAGACGGTTGAGAACTACGCCGATGCAGAAGCAATCCATGGGGTTCCCCTTGATGTTGTAAAAGATATTGCATTCAGATATGCAAAGGCAAAGAATGCAGTTATCATCTACTGTCTTGGAATCACTGAACTTACCACAGGTACTGATAATGTTAGATCCATGGGTAATCTTGCTCTTCTGACTGGAAACGTTGGTCGTGAGGGAGTAGGAGTCAACCCCCTTCGTGGTCAGAACAATGTGCAGGGAGCATGTGACATGGGTGCATACCCGAATGTCTACTCTGGTTACCAGAAATGTGAAGTTGCAGAAAACCGTGCGAAGATGGAGAAGGCATGGAGTGTGACTAATCTCCCGGACTGGTACGGAGCAACCCTCACAGAACAGATCAACCAGTGCGGCGATGAGATCAAGGGAATGTATATCCTCGGTCTGAACCCCGTTGTAACCTATCCAAGTTCTAACCATGTTAAAGCACAGTTGGAAAAGCTTGACTTCCTCGTTGTACAAGATATATTTTTCACGGAAACCTGTCAATATGCAGATGTCATACTTCCAGGAGCCTGTTTTGCAGAGAAAGACGGAACCTTCACCAGTGGAGAACGCCGTATTAACCGGGTCAGAAAAGCAGTCAATCCACCAGGTCAGGCAAAAGAAGATATTCACATCATCTCTGAACTCGCTGCAAAGATGGGCTTTAAAGGTTTTGAACTTCCGACTGCAAAGGATGTATGGGATGACATGCGGGCGGTAACTCCGTCCATGTTCGGAGCAACCTACGAAAAACTTGAGAGGCCTGAAGGGATCTGCTGGCCATGTCCAACAGAGGAGCACCCGGGAACCCCAATTCTGCATCGGGAAAAGTTTGCTACTGCAGACGGCAAGGGTAATCTCTTTGGAATTGATTACCGGCCGCCAGCAGAAGTTGCTGATGCTGAGTATCCGTTCACCCTCATGACCGGACGGCTTATCTTCCACTATCATTCCAGAACCCAGACGGATCGTGCTGCTGACCTGCACCGCGAGGTTCCTGAATCATATGCCCAGATCAATATTGAGGATGCACGTCGTCTTGGTATTAAGAACAATGAGTACATCAAGCTGAAAAGCCGCCGTGGAGAGACCACAACACTCGCACGTGTCACCGATGAAGTCGCTCCAGGTGTTGTGTACATGACCATGCACTTTGCCGATGGTGTCAATAACCTGACCAACACCGTTCTTGATCCAATGTCCAAGATGCCGGAGCTCAAGCATTGTGCCATATCAATTGAAAAGGTTGGAGGGAACTAAAATGGCAGCTAAAGGTGATATGCTCTATGCTTGGGCAAAGGACGCAGAAATCCAGAAGAAAGGAGAGTGTGGTGGAGCAGTCACAGCACTTTTAAAACATGCCCTTGAAGCAAAAATGGTCGATGCTGTAGTTGCCATCAAGAAGGGCAAAGATCTGTATGATGCAGTACCGACCGTCATTACCAATCCTGAAGACATCATCCAGACCGCCGGGTCATTGCATTGTGGCACACTCCTTATCCCTAAACTGATCAAGAAATATCTGAACGGTGCAAAGGATATGAAGCTCGCAGTCACCTGTAAGGGCTGTGATGCTATGGCATTCTATGAGCTGGCAAAGCGGAACCAGATAAACCTTGATAACATCATCATGATCGGTGTCAACTGTGGAGGTTCCGTAAGTCCTGTTACAGCACGAAAGATGATTTCAAACAAGTTTGGTGTTGACCCTGACACGGTTCATAAGGAAGAGATTGACAAGGGTCAGTTCATCATAGAGTATGAAGGTGGACACAAGGGCATAAAGATCGATGAGCTTGAAGAGGAAGGATATGGTCGGCGTTCCAACTGCCGACGCTGTAAGATGAAAATCCCCCGTCAGGCAGATATTGCAGCAGGAAATTGGGGAGTCATCGGAGATAAGGCAGGTAAGGCAACATTCCTTGAGATCTGTTCAGAGAAGGGTGCAAACCTTGTAAACAGTGCTCAGTCAAAGGGTGCTCTTGAGATCTCTCCTGCTGATCCAAAGGGTATTGATATCCGAGCGAAAGTCGAGAAGGCAATGTTCAACCTTGGTGATGAGTGGAGACACCGTGACTTTGAGGGCATGGGTAAAGGCAAGGACCGTCTGAAACTCATGATGTCGGAGTCTTTAAAATGCATCAAATGTTATGCCTGTGTTGAAGCATGTCCAATCTGCTATTGTATCGAGTGTTCTACCAAGAAGCCCTGGTACATTGCTCCCGGTGTTCTGCCAACCAGCTTCATGTTCCACCTGATAAGGTTTGCACATGTTTCAGACTCCTGTATCAATTGTGGTCAGTGTGAGGAACTTTGTCCAATGGAAATCCCGAATGCCCTTTTCATGCACTCTCAACAGGTTGAGATAGAGAAGATGTTTGGCCATATCCCGGGCCAGGATATGACGCCTCCAATTCATGCCTTTGTTGAGGAAAAAGCAGAACGTGCACGTCTCGATGCAACTGGCACCGATTCAATATACACCAATATCTTTACGGATGAATAATCCGAACCTTTTTTTCCTATTAGTTCCAGTATTTCACAGAGGCCTGAAATTTTCTTTCCCTCTCTTTTCCTGCCCGGGTGACAGAAATGACACAAAATGACGAGACCCAAAAAATAACAAAAGAATATCAGGTAATCAAAGCTCATGGAACTGAAATTTGGGAAACTACCGTCGAGGTATGTACTGAGTCAA
>NZ_JAIWNS010000112.1 GCF_020216685.1 Methanospirillum hungatei
TCACCGCACATCCATGACCGGAAATGTTCTGGATATCGGCCAGATTGATCAGATTCTCCCGTCACTTTTAGAGCAGGGGACAGCAACCCGGGACGGCGATGCAATCGTTCTCAATGCAGCAGATATTGGAATTGAGAAGGTTCTTGGTGGTGGTCAGGTCACCAGCAAGATGAATATAACTGCAGAGGCGTTCTCCCAGTCTGCGATCCAGAAGATCGAGGCAAAGGGCGGTCACGCCCTGCTCTCCTGATTTGATCCCTGGGAGGTTCTGAATGGGTGAGATACTCGACCGGATGGAGCCAATTCTGGCCAAAATGCCGGCAGTCAAAACGCCAGAAGGCCATGTTCATTTTAAGAACAAACTTGCCTGGACAGCAGCAATTTTAATTTTATATTTTGCTCTCACGAATATTCCTGTTTTTGGGCTTTCTCCTGAATCACAGGATATGTTCCAGTACTTCCGTGCTCTGCTTGCCGGTTCAAGCGGTTCGATTGTCCACTTAGGAATCGGTCCTATTGTTACCGCTTCAATCGTTCTTCAGCTCCTCAAAGGTGCTGACCTTATTCATATTGACACTTCAGAAATCAGGGGCCAGATCCAGTACATGGGTCTTCAGAAACTCATGATCTTCATCATGATCGTGGTAGAAGCCCTGCCGATGATCGTCGGAGGATTCTTAAAACCAGATCCAGCCATAGTATCTGCATTATTCGGAGGGAACAGCGGGGCTCTGTCGTTAATTATCTTTATTCAGATATGTATCGGCGGAGTCCTCATCTTCCTGATGGATGAAGTGGTTACCAAATGGGGTATCGGCTCTGGTGTCGGACTGTTCATCATAGCCGGTATCTCTGAAGCAATCATTAACGGGTTCATCAACTGGGCTCCTGTGAATGATATGTATCCGGTCGGATTCTTCCCCCGACTGTTTGCAGTCGTCCTTGACGGGGCGAATTTCATCCAGTATTTCGGAACCGATCTCATAGCATTCATCACCACCATCGCAATCTTCATTCTGATTGTGTATGTGGAATCCACCAGGGTTGAGATCCCTCTCGCACATACCCAGGTACGAGGTGCCAGGGCCCGGTTCCCGGTCAAACTCATCTACGCCAGTGTGCTTCCGATGATTCTTGTCCGTGTTCTGCAGGCTAACGTCCAGATGATCGGATTATTCCTGAATAATGTGGGGATTACTATATTCGGAACCTATGAAGGGCAGACTCCGACCGGTGGCCTGATGTGGTATCTTGCCCCGATCAATCACCCGTCTGACTGGATGTGGTGGATGCCGAATTACATAGGTGGACATGCAGCCTGGGAGGTTCTTATCCGACTGGGTATTGATACCATTATTATGATCGTCGGAGGAGCCGTATTCGCTCTGTTCTGGGTGAAGACTGCGGGTCTTGACTCCAAGGCAGTTGCCCGTCAGATCCAGCTCTCCGGAATGTCCATCCCCGGATACCGGAGAAACCCGGCCGTTCTTGAGAAAGTTCTTGACCGGTATATCCCCCGTGTCACGGTTATCGGTGGGGTTTTTATTGGAATAATGTCGGTAGTAGCCAACCTCTTTGGTGTGATTGGTGCTGTATCCGGTACCGGTCTGCTGCTTACCGTTTCAATTACCTATCGGCTGTACGAACAGATCGCCAGTGAACAGATCATGGAGATGTATCCGTTCATGCGAACATTCTTTGGTAAGGAATAAAAGAGAATCCAGTATGACCGGGAAGAAAGTCATCATTACCGGAGTGCCCGGGGTCGGCAAGACCTCGGTCATTACTGAGTCAATCAGACGGCTTGAAGAAGAAGGAGTGCCATATCAGAGCATAAATTTTGGCACTTTTATGTTTGAAGTTGCGCAAAAGGAGAATATTGTCAAAGACCGTGATGAGATGCGGAAACTTGATAAAAATTCCCAGAAAAGACTTCAGCAACTGGCTTCACAGGCGATCGCCCGGATCGATGGTAACATTATCATCGATACTCATGCATCAGTAAAAACTCCGGTAGGATTCCTTGCAGGTCTTCCTGAATGGGTTCTGAAAGAGTTAAAACCTGATTTAATCATCCTTGTTGAGACTGATTCTGATCAGATCTTAAAGCGCAGATTATCTGATACATCACGAATCCGTGATATCGAAGGGTACCAGGATATTCAGGATCATCAGGATTTCAACCGTGCAGTAGCAGCATCATATGCCATGCTGACCGGCTGCACCGTTCGATATATCAAGAACCCTGACTTCCTGCTTGAAAAGGCAGTAGAAGAGATGGTTCAGGTGCTCAGGTAACCGTCATGGCAGGATCGCAGTCAGCAACCATGAGTATGATGCCCCTGATTCTGGCTATGGGGCTTTTATTTATTGCCAGTATTGAGGCTGTCCGTGATGGACTTGGAACCTCTCTCAATGTTGTCCTCGGCCCGCTTGTGGACACATTCCATATTCCTTTTTACATTGTGATCATCATTCTCTCCGCAATGACCGGTTTTTACTCGTCAATCATCCAGAAGTATACCATCGATTATAAAAAGATGAAACAGACGCAGAACCGGATGAAGGAATTTCAAAAAGAATACCGGGAAGCAATGCTCTCAAAAGATGAGAAGCAGATAAAGAAACTCGAAGCCAAACGCTCCAGGATGATGCAGGAACAGATGGAGATGAGCCAGGCTCAGTTCAAGCCTATGGGGTATATCATGGTTATCACCCTTCCGATTTTCTTCTGGCTCATATTCCGCCTTAATCATTTTGATGCGATGATAAACATGCCATTCTTTGGCCTTGTACATCTGACTGATCTCATCCTTGGCCCAGCCCCTGCATGGATCATATGGTATATGCTCTGTTCGATCACATTGTCACAGGTTATCAGAAAGGCACTTGATATCGGGGGCCTGTAATGCGCATTACGATCAGTGGTCTTCCTGGGAGCGGAACGACCTCACTCACCTATCATCTCGCAGAGATGCACCGGCTCGATGTCATCTCTGCAGGAGAAGTCTTCAGACAGATGGCACGGGAGCGTGGTCTGACCTTGGCTGAGTTTGGATCATTCTGCGAGGAGGATCCCTCGGTAGACAAACTGATCGATGAGCGTCAACGGGAGATAGCCCTTTCAAATACTCATATTATTGCAGAAGGAAGGTTGTCAGGCTGGATGATTCAGGAGGCAGACCTGAAGATCTGGCTGAAAGCATCGCTTGAGTGCAGGGTCAGACGAATATTTGACCGGGATCAGTTTTCGGACCTCACAGCAGCCATGCAGGCAACAAAAGAGCGGGAGGCATGTGAAGCCCTCCGGTATCAGCAATATTATGATATTGATATCGGATCACTCAGTCCCTATCATCTGGTGCTGGATACTGAGATGTGGACCGTGGAACAACTGGGAATTATTGTCTCTTCTGCGATCCAGACACTTTCAAAAAAGTGAATACGTCCCCTTCTTTTTTATCTTCTGTCAATAAGCCGTTTTGGTCTTCCCCGGATATGATGAAGCTCAAGTCCTCCCGGGCCTGTGATATGGACGAGTATCTGGAATATACCGTCATCATAACTCCCGATAAGTTCTGGTTTGTGTTTCAGGATTGTCCCAGTGATCACATCGGTGATATCATGAATGCTGCATGCATCCTTGTCTTCAGCTTCAACCGATATCCGGAGCGTTATTTCATTCTCTTCTTCGCCATACACGAATGCTTCATACTCTCCGGTGAGTGATGGCAGGTTTTCAGGCTGGAAAACAGCACGCTCGATGTCTATCCGGTTAATCGGGACTTCAAAGATCTGGATGGTCTCAGCTTCCCGCCAGGGATTCAGAATTCTCATGTGAGTTCGTCCGCATGGGCACCTGCTTCTGCTGATAACTTTTGTGGTATCATCTGTATCATAATTGATGAGAAGCGACCCGCATCGCTCTCCGGGTTTCAAAAGTGTAGTCAGAACGATATGTCCCTCTTCACCATCCGGGAGAAAACGCTGGTGCCTGGGATCATGGATATCCAGATGGACAATATCCTCCGGAACATGGAGGCCGGCAACAGCCTGGCACTCTCCGCACATGGTCCCTTCCGTGCTCCCGTAACTGTTGTAGACCTCACAGTCATAGAGTTCTTTGACATAATTTCTGGATTCATCGGCAAAACTCTCACCGCCGACGACAAGCCTTCGGATGCTGGAGTCTGCCGGGTCCATTCCCTCCGCTTTCATCCGTCGCGCCAGGCGTAAAAATTTAAAGACGCTTCCTACAATTCCTGTCGGCTGATAGGACTGGATGAGACGGATCGGGAAGGTGCACTTACCGGTGGGGATGATACTCATGCCAACTTCACGGGCTGCAAGGGTCATCGTATTTGCCCCAACATTCATCCCATAACTTGCACAGATGATCATCCGGTCTTCTGCCGAAAAACCCTGCGAAACAAAGATCCGGGCATACTTTTCTGCGTACCGTTTCCAGTCATCCCACGAGAGGAAGAAACTCTTTGGGGTGCCACTCGTTCCGCTTGTCTCATGGATGGTATAGATGTCTTTCCAGTCAAGGCTTTTAAACATGAAATCGCTCGTGACCGGCGGTTGGTTCTCCCTGATCACCTGTCCGCTTATTACCGGAAGTTCCAGCAGATCTTCATGACTTTTGATGTCATCAGGGCTGATATTGTGTTCCCGGTAGAATTTTTTATAAAAGGGACTGTGTTCTGCAGCATAATGAACTGTATACTGTATCCGCTCATCGATGAGTGTCTCTAAATCAGGATAGTTCATCGTTTCTATATCTGGTCTAAGAAAATGAGATGGATGCATTTTTGAATCATAGGTCTAAGAATTGTTTATACATTTCCCCGGACTATACACGGAGTCCTTGGTATGATTGGAACAAACCAGAATTGGATGAATATGAGTGTGGGCGGTCTCATCTTTCTTACTCTTCTGGTTTTCATAGCTCCAGGTGTGTATGCTGCGGATGATCTCTTTGGTACGGGCGGGACATCGGGCGTCGGTTATTATAAGGGAGATTATGTATCAGACACCATCCCCTCCTCACTTGAGGCTGGTTCATCATATCCGGTGGTCATCTCATTTCGGAATAACGGGATGGTCTCATGGGAATGGGGGGTTGAAAAATTCGGTCTTCTCTACCAGGGATTACAGTCATCCATCACTGTCGAACCGGTCTTCTCTCCCATTCCAGCGGGGATGAAAGTAGCATCACAGGAAGAGATCTCCTTTCCCTTTGTTTTGACCCCTCCGGATAAACCCGGTGAATATGAGCTCAGTTTTTCAATGTCAACAAGAAAGGGTGAGGATAAATATACACCTTTTCCGAATGGTTTTACCAAAAAGATCATTGTTATCCCAAAAGAGGGGGTTTCATCCGGGAATGTGGGTTCAATTATTATTCAATCTACTCCAACGGGTGCCATGGTCAGTATGGGCAGTGAGGAGAAAGGAAAAACACCTCTTACGTTGCCTGATCTGAACCCTGCTCAGTATGAGATTACCGTCTCCCATCCTGATTATGATCGAAAATGGGCGCAGGTACGGGTTGAACCTGGATCGGTCAGCAGAGTCACCGTTGATCTGACAACATCTGAAAAACCAGTGGTATCAACTGAGCAACTCCTGAAGTTTACCCCGCTTGGCTGGCTCCTTGATAATATATCTCTCATTATCATCAGTATCATCATCCTGTTTTTCGGATTTCAGGTCATCATGATGGATACAAAGAGGATTCCTGAGCATCATCCGGTACGACGGTATACAAGGCCCCTCATTCTGCTCGCTCCAACCGCAGATGGGAAGAGCAGATTCCATCGGGGATTAGGTAAGGATGGGAAAGGAGAAAGTACCGGTGGTGGTGCGGATGCATCAGGTGTTGCTGATGGTGATCGCAGACGTGAACAGGGAAAAACTGCTGGTTCAGAGTCAGGAACCCGAAAGAATGTCCGTGATCGGACAACCCGGCGTGAAGGGAAGAGTTCGGAGAGAAAGCCCATAGAGACTGAAGAAGACGAATCATTGCCTGATGTCGAGGACCCTGACCAGGAAGGACGGGAGATTGAGGGGATATATGGGTTCCCTCACGCTCTTCGGGACCGGTATGAACCACTGGGTGTTGCCGGGGATGATACCTATGCCCGTGTCTATAAGGTAAGGAAAAAGGAAAGTGGTGATGTCCGGGCACTCAAGGTCGGGCACTCAAAACAGCCGGGGAGCGAGATTCTTCAGAAAGAGTCAGCGGTCTGGAGATCCCTTCGTCATCCGAACATTGTGCATCTGTTCAAATCTGAATTTCTGGATGATATGTCCTATCTTGAAAATGAGTACCTTGACGGGGTATCATACAAGGGGATGGTTCATACTTCACTGACCGGTCTTCCAAAACCTATCCGGGAACAGTATGCGGTATCCCTTGTCCGTGATATCGCGGAAGGGCTGAAATATGCCCATGATATTGGTGTCCGTCATTATCATCTCCAGTCCGGAGATATTCTTCTGACCCCGAAACTTCGCGCAAAGGTCTCCGGGTTTGCCAGGGGAAGGAATGAACTCGGATTTTCTGTTAAGGATTCTGATGTCAGAGGTGCTACCGCGGCATTTATAACACCTGAGCAGAGGGATGAACAAAAGTATGGAAATCCCGGGCGAAGAACGGATATCTACCAGCTGGGGGTAATTTTTTATGAACTTCTGACCGGGTATCTCCCGTATAGTCCAGAAGCATTTCAAAAATCAGGGCATGAAGGGACGTTTGAGGATCATGCTGATGAACTGATTTTACCATCCGCTTTCAGGAAAAGTCTTGAGAAGTATGATCCTATCATTGTGCGGATGTTATCACGAAAAAAATCCGGTCGGTATTATCTGATGGATGAATTTATCAAAGATCTCGATAGCGTCAGAAAGGCCTAAACCGGTAGTATAAATAGGCTGTACGTATATCTGATTCTTTGAGCCTGGTACGTATGGTCCCTGTCATACTATTCATTCTCCTTATCATTCCTGCTACAATATCCCCGGTTTATGCACAAGAGCAGTGGGTGACAGCTCCGGGCTTTGGACCATCGTACATATCAGATACCATCCCCGATACGTTACTCCCAGGTCATTCATATCCTGTTCTGGTTACATTCCGGAACACCGGTCTTGTCAGCTGGCAGGATGAAATGAGGAGGATCGGCCTCCTCTATGAAGGGGATATGACAAAAGTTACTGCTATCCCTTCTTTTGTTGAGATCTCCCGTGATCTGAATATTACTCCTGGAAAACATGCAACTTTTGGATTTACGCTCCTTCCGGTGGGGACTCCGGGTTCTTATGATCTCTCCTTCTCGGTTGTCATGCGGTCAGCAACCGGTGACCAGAAGATAACCGAAGTGTTTGTGAAGCATGTGACCATTGTCCCGACCGACGGGATCTCATCACCGGTAAATGGGTCGATCTTTGTAGAAAGCTGGGTATTGGATCTGGATGTTTACCTTGATTCAGCATTTATGGGGAATGTCCCTGCGATAATTGCTGATGTGAAACCAGGTCAGTACAGGATACAGGTGAAGAATGATACCTTTGAGCGGACATATCCGGTTGATGTGGAACGGGGAGTTATGACACGGCTTCTCGTGAAGGGTGATGAAAAAAGCCCTGTTATTACAAAGAAAAAGGCAGGACCGGTATCTGACGGCACCATTATCGGATATATTGAAGCAAATATTCCGTTGATAATGATAATCTCAATGATCCTTCTCGTGTGTATCGGTGTTGGTATGTACGGACTGAGAAAACGAAACCGAACCGAAGAGGAGAGAAAGAAAAAAGAAGATAAGGAGGATGAAGAGGACCCTGAAAAAGAGCGGGCAAAAAAAGAAAAAAATCTCCTGGATAAAATACACAGTCAGAAACCATTATTTGAAGGATTATCCCCGTCTTCTGATCCTATAAGCTCAGGTCGTATCACCGCTATGCCAATATCTGGTCAGAATGTGAAAGGATACGATTCAAAGGTTCGAGGTGTTGGAAAGAGCATAATCGGAAAAGAATCTTCAGACGGGGGAAAAAAGCCTGACTCTCCTCAGGTTGCCCCTGATATCGAGGTCAGGGTTCAGGGTATTGATGTAAAACAAGGATCTGCGATTGCGAGTTTAGGTGTCTCAAACCACTCTGGTTCTCCAATTTCCATAGATGATCAAAGTATTGGTGCAGGAGGATTTGGTTTAATTCCTGTTGGATTGAAAGAACCTGTTGATGATAATCCGGATGTCATTTTTCCTCTTCGGATAATATTTGAAGGGTCAGAAATAATCAGAAAAATCTCAATTCATTATAATCGTGGTATCGCTCTCCTTGCCAGGGGGGTTGTTGAAAAAGCCTATGAATATTTCTTGTCAGTATTACATGCTGATCCAAAAAATATTGAGGCATTATTACATCAGGCACACATTCTCATCGGATGGGGTCTTGAAGAAGAAGCATCAGCCCTCCTTGCTGAAATTATTGAGATGGATCCTACCAATACTGAAGCAAAAAATGCCCTGAAAAAATTAGAACAAGATCAGGTCAGACGTAAAGAAAACCGTGAACCTGATCCCAAGCCTACAATTAAAGATTATCCTGATGAACTCCTCGATCGGTATACTCCTATCCGTGTTCTGGGTGATGATCCATTTGCTACGGTTATCCTGGTCCGGAAAAATGACACTGGTGATTTACGTGCTCTTAAAATTCCCCGGCCCATAGAAAAAATCGGCTCATCGTTATTCACCGAAATCTCTCTTCTCTATCAACTTCGTCATCCCTATGTGCTCCGGATGTACAAGGCTGAATTTACTCCGGTTGTCATGCTTGAGCTTGAATTTGTCTCCGGAGGGTGGTATGAAGGAAAACAATATATGAGGGTATCAGATTTACCAGTCCCGCTCCCCTTTCCCGTCTCTTTCCTGCTGATTGAAAAGATTGCAGAAGGGCTTGCGTATCTTCACCGGCAGGGTGTCCGTCATTACCATCTCTCACCGAAATATATTCTACTGGATGAGCCACTGAATCCAAAAATCTCTGGTCTTATTCGTGAATCACTTCGAAGTGCGGGAGGAAGCGGTGTTGAGGAATTTTTCGTCTGTGCGCCAGAACAGGTGGATTCTTCCTTTTTTGGCAAACCCGGAAAAAGGACGGATATATTCCAATTGGGAGCAATATGGCTCTGGCTGATGACCGGCCGGATAATGGGAAAGGAAGAATCTGCGGATGAGATTATCTCAATGACAATGGGTAATGTGTCTTCTGATCCACCTCTTGAGTTGTATATTCCATTGGTAAAGAAACTTACAGCCCGTTTTAAAAAGGATCGGTATGCTTCAGTTGAGGCTTTTTTAGATGAGCTAAAGGAAATAAAATCTGATTTTGATATGAGAGAAGGAATGGCATCTTCCGGAGATGATGGATGAGTTCCCGTTCGTTTTTAATTCTATTGATCTCCTTCGTGATACCGTTTTTATGTATTACTCCTGTCTGTTGTGTTGATCAGAGTTCAATATCTGGTATTACGTTTCAGGGCGGAGAGTACTCTTCAGATAGCATTCCTGATGTCATGTATCCAGGTCAGAATGGTCAATACATGGTTGAGTTCCGTAATACGGGTATGACTGCCTGGGAACATGATGTTGAAAAGATAGGTGTCGAATATTCCGGGGATTCAAACCTTATTACCATTGAACCATCGTTACAACTGTTACCGAAAGGATCCCGGGTCCATACCGGACAGAGTTATCAGTTTCCTTTTCTCATATCCGCGCATAGTGTCGGTCAGGTAAAACTCGCATTTGCTGTTGTCCGATTGTTACCAAACGGGAAAACGAACCGTATTTCAGATCCGGTTCTCTTCTCAATGGAAATTACTCCTGGATTGCCGCATAAAGATCAGAATACCGGTAGTATACAGGTTACTGCAGGCCCACTTCATGTACCTGTTGAACTTGATGGTATGCCTGCAGGTCTGACCCCGCTAACCCTTCCTGATATTCCGGTGGGCATGCATCATGTTGTGATGAAAGGAAAAGAAGGCGTGATGGAGAGGGATATTGAGGTAAAACCAAACACCATCCATACAATCACCTATAGTCCGGAAAAGTCTGGGGTTTTGATTGAAACAAAAGAATCACTCTTACTGGAAAACTCAAATCCCATCCTGACTTTGATCTTATCTAACTTTTTCATCATCCTCGGGGTAATTATTGCGCTGACAGTGGTAGCGGTAATTTCTATTGTGGTAATTTCTGGTGAGATCAAAAAGATAAAATTCGTGGTTTCACAAGTGCTTCCCTCCTCTGTTCAGAAGGAGAGTGGCCGGGATTTTGCAATCGAAACACGAAGAAGAACAACATCTGATGATGTGAGGTTTGACCCGGTTCCCGGACTATTTAAACAGGGAGATAAAAAATCACTCAAATTAAAAATTACAAACCTGGGGACCAAACCAATTGTTGTTGATACGATTCGGATTGACCCTGGAGAATGCAGGATTGTTTTTCGGGAGATATCTGATGATGATCCTGGAGATTGTGAGGTATCCCAGCAGGTTTCGTATATTGATGGGAACGGAACAGAAAAAAGCCGGGTTATTCACCTTCGGTATCGTATCATGCCCAGAGATATCGATCTCTCATGGTTTTTCGAACGCTTCATTCAGAAAAACGGGAAGATCATTGCAATACTGAAGATAAAAAATAACAATCCCTTTCCTCTTGAAGCAGATTCAGTCCTTCTTGCATCAGGAGAAGAGCGGGGAATCGAATTTTTAATGGACATTCCTGATTCTGATGAACTATCGGTATTCAAAAAATTGCATATCCTGACTGAAAATGAATATTCCTTCCCTCTGTCGGTGAAGATCCCTTACAATAAGGGGATATTTCTATTCTTCTCCAAAAAGTACTCAGAATCCCTGGAATGGTTTAACCAGCAGATCGATTTGGGGAATGATGATGGTACCCTCAAGCGGTATCGGGATCTGATTAAGAGGAAGATGGATTCGTCTTCAGAAGCTAATACCATGGATTCATCTGACATACGTGACCATGAGCCTGATGTAAAGAGAAAGGTGGATGCACAGGCCGGCAATGCCACTCAGGTATCTCTCTCTCCCTCTTTGACAGGATTTCCAGACTCTTTACTGCCCATCTACAAACCATCTGCATTGATCTCAACAGATAGGCTTGGTATTATGTACCGGGCTCTCCGGGCTGCTGATAATATAGAAGTTGCTGTCAGGGTTCTTGATTCCGGGATAATCCCTGCCTCTCAGGTTGAATTACAGATACAGGCGTGGCGGTCACTTAAGCATATGAACATTATGCAGATCAAGTTCTGGGAACGTGATCCTGTTTATTTCCTGGAATTTGATCTTCCATCCGGTGCAATACAATCGAAAAAGAGGATCTATTCGCTAGCAGATCTGAAAGTGCCCATACCTGCCAGGGCAGCACTTCGCATTGTCCGGGGGCTAGCAGAAGGGATTGATTATATACACCGGCAGGGTGTCCGTCACTATCTTCTTGAGCCCTCTGTCATCTTTCTTGATGATAAATTACAGCCGAAAATCTCCGGGTTTGATACATCTGCGTTAATTCAGTCAGGCATTCCTGATGATTGCTGGGTTATTGCCCCTGAGCAGAGGAATCCTGAAAAATTTGGCAATCCTGGTAAAAAGACGGATATCTATCAGGTCGGAGCGATCTTTTATTATCTTTTATCAGGACAGGTTCTCACCTGTAATGAGAGCATAAGTTCGCTGCCCTCACATTTTCGGTCAGATTATAGGGTGTATGATTCAATTATTGAAAAATCCGTACATATTGATAAAAATGAACGGTATGGAGATATTCGGGAAATGGTTCATGAAATAGATATCCTGCTGCGAACTATTAAAAAATAATGAAATATGATTCTTAATGGTAATTCTTCACCTGTAATTTGCTCGATTCTCCTTATTATTTTTCTCCTCGTCTCCGGTGTGTCTGCAACACCAGCAGAATTTGAAAAATTACTTGCAGAAGGTGTTGATATGTATAACTCCGGTGATCGGGAGGCCGCTCTTCAGTTATTTGAATCGGTTGTTCAGACGAATCCCTCCTGGCCCTATGGATGGCTCTGGAAAGGAACTGTCCTTGCTGATATGGGGAGAGATATGGAGGCTGAAGAAGCCTTTAAAACCGGGAGATGCCTTCTTAATCCTGATGCCTGTGATGACTCATCTTCTCCTCCTTTATCAGAAGTCCGTGAGTTGTATGGTGCTGAGCGGATAAAATATCCGGTTGATGCCAATAACGGTGAAAGCATAGTCTCTCACCATCAGGGACCTGATCCCGGATACGTGGTCATTTCAGATCCTGGTCAATTGGAAAGAGAAGGGGATCGGTTCATGGAATCAGGAAAGTATGATGCAGCTCTTCAATCTTATCTCCTTGCAGAACGGATCGATCCCAGCAATCCTTCCTATTCCAGAAAAACAGGTGATGCCTACCGGGCAAAAGGGGATTTTCATTCTGCACTTGATGCCTGGAATCGTTCCCTTCAAAATGAAACAGATCCAGGGATGTCTGATGGTCTTCGAAAGAAGAGGTCTCGTGCATTCTCTACCCTGAATATGCCGGATAAAGCCATTCAGGAACTTGAAGGGCTGAAATTTTCCGGTAATGATCCTCTGGTGTACAGTTATATGGGCGAGTTATATTCCAAATTACAGGACTATAGACATGCAGAAGAGTCGTTTCAAAATAGCCTCTCGTTCGATCCGAAAAATATTGACGCTTCCCTGGGTCTTGCTGAGGCACTGATGCGTCAGGGAAAGATGGCGAAAGCAAAAGAGACTCTTGATTCTATCCCAAAATCAGCTCTCACTCCGGATCAGACGAATCTTTTAGAGAGATTAAAGAGAGAGTATACATATTATCAACAGGATAAAACGTCGGATCTCTCTTTTCTATTCAGCCATCCGGAGTTATATATACTCACTGCTCTCGGTATCTTTGGTATTTTTTATTTCAGGGATAAAATTTTCAGATAACCTATCTGCAATTACACATCTTTTTCCCGATCTCTGGTCTTGGTTGTTTCACCTCTATCATCGTTTTTGATTTCATACTTCCAAACAAGATCCCCTCTTTTCCATCACGTAATTTCTGCTCTCCACTGATAGTCAGGGCGTATGTTCCGGGCTGAATAAACGGGACCATAAAAGGTATGCGGTACTCCCTGCTCTCTCCATCCCCCGGAGCATCCAGATAGGTATTATTCTGAAGAAGGGTGGCCGGCCCAAGTGTTGCAGAGAGCAGAATCGAATTTTTCATATCAGTCTGGTTGTTTTTATTATGAACTGTTATGATCGGATGGATAGTAACTCCGGGATACACGGTTCTTTCTTCCGGTGGAATATTGATTGAAATGATTTGGAGATCGACATCAGATACATTGGCAGGATGAGAAATGCCAACAGACGGTGACGAGAGGGAGATTAGGATGATAAGAATGGCGATGATTCCAAACATCAGCCTTGAAAGGCAGGAATGACTGATCATACCCATGATTTGGTACTCCATGAGTTTATATTCTGTTATCTGGATATAATATGCAGATTACATAAAGTTCCATCCATCTATGAACATTCTTGATCTCTCATCAGAACATCCGTCCGGTTCCCCGAAGGATGCTGCTTCATTTTTGTGTGATGAGGAACCGGTTGCGATATTCATCAATGGCAGGCATATCTCAACAGTTCTTCTCGTTCCTGGAAATCCCCGTGAATATGTGACTGGTTATCTTTTTACTGAGCAGTATATCAAAACCGCCGATGAAATTGAGTCAATACGGGTTGAAAAAAACCGTGCCAGTGTTCTCACAACAAATATATTCACAAGCCCCGGCCCGAAAAAAACAATTCTATCCGGATGCGGCGGTGCTGTCTCGTATATCGATCCTGGCAAACTTCCTGTTCTGATGGGGACCTTTAGCATCCCTGCTTCCATCCTTGCATCATCATTCTCTCATTTCATGGCCAATGAGGAGAAAAAACCGGGCCTGGTTGTATCAGCTCTATACTGGCCTTCTCAATGCCTCATGTTCCGGCAGGATATCGGCGATGATCAGGTGACAGACCGGATGATTGGCGCAGGACTCATCGGAAAAATTGATTTCTCATCAACCTATTGTCTCTGTTCACATACCGTAACTTCTGAAACCGTCCGAAAATGCCTGATGGCCGGGATCCCGGTTCTCCTCACGACCGGACATTGCACACGTCTTGCGGCTCAAATAGGTCAGAAAAACGGGCTATGTATTGGTATCATACAGGATACCCGATTATTGATACTATCACGACCTGAACGGATTACCCGGTGAAGAACCGGCGATAATCTCTTTCAGAGTAGCAAGGAAGAGATCGATCTCCTCTCTGGTATTATAATGTGCAATACTGACCCGAACCGTTCCATCTGGCAGATTCAGGGCATTCATCAGCGGCTGGCAGCAGTGATGTCCTGACCTGACCAGAATATCATGCTCATCCAGTCGTTGAGCTATCTCATGGGGATGCATCTCTTCAACGGTGAATGAAACAACCCCTATTCTGGTTTCGGGGTTTCTTGATGCATATACCCGGACTCTCTCGATGGTATGGAGGCCTTCAATCAGGCGGCTGGTAAGATCTTCTTCATGGGAATGGATCGTGTCCATCCCGATTTTCCTGAGGTAATCAACTGCAACGCCTAATCCGATGCCTCCGGCGATGTTGGGTGTACCCGCTTCGTATTGCTCATAACCCTGTATCAGTACAACATCGTCACCGGTAACCGATTCAACGGTTCCACCCCCCTGCATCAGGGGAGTCAGGAGGGGTTCTTTCATCCAGAGAACACCAGTGCCGGTCGGCCCGCCTAGTTTATGCCCGGAAAAGCAGTAGAAATCACACCCGATTGACGATACATTCACCGGCATATGGGGGGCTGCCTGAGCTCCGTCGATGAGAAGGAGCACTCCTTTTTCCCTGCACAAGGCGGCTACCTCATGCACCGGGGTAATGATCCCGAGAACATTTGATGCCTGGGTAATTGCCACAAGTCTGACCGGTTTTTCCAGCATCTTCCGGAATGCATCCATGTCCAGGGAATAATCCGGACGTATGCCGACGATATCAAGGGTGACACCCTGCTTCTCAAGTGATCTCCAGGGCAGGAGGTTTGAGTGATGTTCAAGGATGGTCGTGACAACCCGGTCACCAGGAGTCCAGCTGAGGCCATGAGCGACCATGTTGATCGCTTCGGTGGTATTTTTTGTAAAGACCGTAATGCCGCCCTGTGCCCCGATGAATTCGGCTACCTTTTCATGGGCATGCCAGTACCGCTGGGTCGCTATCCGGGTAAACCGATGCACCCCTCTTCCGACATTTGACCTGTACCGGTGCTCAAATTCAACCATGGCCTCAACAACCGGTTCAGGCGAACAACTGGTCGCAGCGTTATCCAGGTACACGACATCTGCAAGGATGGGATAATCATGCCTGATTGCACGGATTAGATCATCCAACTCCGGTCCGACTTCTGCTCTCTTCTGCTCTATAGGAGAGCCATTCTGGCTTTGCTGCTTCTTCTTTCTCTCCTTCGTTGGTGCCAGGGTGAAATCATTATTGACATGGACTCCCATGTTCCTGCATAACTCACGCATCTTAGGAGGGAGTGCCCGCCATCGCCACAGACCCCAGTCAGTATAGGCGTCCGGCATCTGTTTCTTGTCAGCCCACCTCTGAAGAAATGCATCCCACCGCCCGGTGAAATCCGGATGGGTCTTTCGGATGGAGTCATATTCGCTCTCAAGCATGGCAGGACAGAGATAGCAGCCTATCCGCTCTATCCCTCGTTCATACAGGGGGTTTATCGGGATCTTCCGCCACCAGAGATAGAGGAATACTTCAAATGCCCTCCAACTCCGGATGGGGGATATATTCAGCTGCAGGGGATTTGCCGGATTCTGACTGGTCTCATCAAGACCGGCACGGTTCCATGACTCATACCAGCGGTTCCCCTGAATGGTGACACAGGGGCCGGTGTCGGCAAGATATATCTTCAGGGGGTGTAATTTGAGAAGTTTACAACACCACCGGTTGTCCTTGCCCGGGGGTCCTGCTTTCTCCACCGCCTGCCAGAAGTCGCCACCCTTCCTGATTATCTCAACTCCCTGCTCCTCGATGAAACGGATGGTTTCAGGGAACTCAAGTCCGGTATCGATAAAAAAGGCCTTCTCTACCCCGGCTTTTCGTGCCAGGTGAAGAACTGCCGTGCTGTCCTTTCCGCCGGAGAATGAGACATTGACTGTTGGCCGGTCTTTCATGTGACTCTTAATGGTTCGGACAGCGTTCCGCTCAAGGTTTTTCAGATGATAGGTATTGTGGGCGATGACCTCATCCCAGTCAGGGTCCGGATAAGGGGATGGGGTAATGGGGATGAGTTCCTTGACCTTGATATATCCCTCCTTCACGATGGCCGTCCCGTACTTTCCATTCGCCGTGACAATGACTGATCCCTCCGGGACCGGTTCTTTTAAGGGGAAGCGTTTTCCGCCGATTCTCCCTTTTTCAGCTTTCAGATCGATATGAGCCGTCAGGTCAATGATTCCTTTTGTTATATGGGGAACCAGAAATGGCAAGGCTTCAGGGGTAATATCGAGTGAATAGGTTTTTGTCACCGGATCAAAGGTGAACCAGCCAAATCGCTGCCCGTTGATGATGACCAGTTCTGCACGATCATATCCCCCGGTCTTATTGAGTAGAATTACTTTCGGGACAGGAACATCACCGTATTGGGATGTTAATACCTGGATGATGTGATCCCGATCTGCCGAGAGAGCAGGCCGGAGATCATAGGGCTGAAGAAGGAGGATGGTTTTTGCTTCATTGCCGCAGCTGCAGGTTCGTCCGATCAGGGGAACATTGCAGTGTTCACACCAGTAGAGTGTTTTTTTCACAGCCGGCTCGTGCATTTCACTGAATAATAGGGGGTGAGGAGATAAGATACCTGTCAGTGATGAACAAAGATGGAACGAAAATTATTAGTGTACTCTCGATTATGATAATGTGATGTACACTTTTTTCGGTAGGGAAACAGAGATGGCCGAGCTCAATGATCGTTTCATCGGTCCACGTTCTGAGTTTTTTATCATCTATGGGAGGAGAAGAGTCGGAAAAAGTGAACTTATTAATGAATTTATCCGTCAGAATAAGGGGCTCCGCATTCAGGTTCGTGAGGGTTCACGAAAATATCAGTTAGAACAATTCGCAGAGGCATTCTCGGAATTTTTTGATGATCCATTTATTGGGAAAAATGGTTTCACATCCTGGGATTCAGTCTTTGAATATCTTGCATCCCGCTTGACAAATCGGTTCATTCTGGCAATAGATGAGTTTCCCTATCTGGTAAAAGAAGATAGAAAAATCCTCTCGATACTTCAGTATCATTGGGACGATAGACTTCGAGAAACCCGTATTTTCCTGATTTTATCCGGTTCATCAATTGGAATGATGGAAGATGAGGTTCTTTCATATCGGAGTCCATTATTTGGAAGAAGGACAGGACAACTTTTACTCAGGTCATTCCGGTTTCATGAAGTTCTTCCAATATTTCAGGATTTCAGAAAAGCGGTTGAGTATTACGCGGTGTATGGGGGGACTCCTGCCTATATACTGAGTGTGAATACCAATGAAACCATTCAGCATTCAATCGAGAAAAATCTGCTCAATCCCCTCTCGTATCTGTTCAGGGAGGTTGAATTTCTTCTCCGGATGGAACTTGTGGAACTACGATATTATTTTGCAATCCTGCTCTCCATCTCCCGGGGAAATAATACGCAGCATCTGATTACCAATGATACCGGTATACAGAAAGGTACGGTCAACCGATATCTTGCTACACTTATTGATCTGGACATCATATGGAAAGAAGTTCCTGCATTTGAGGATGAAAGGAGCAGAAAAGGTCGTTACTACTTCAGGGATAATTTGTTTTCATTCTGGTTCAGATTTATCTTTCCTCATCTGGAACGTGCTGAAAGTGGGTTTGCAGAACAGGTTTTGACAGAGAATATCACCCCGTATCTTGCACAGTATACCGGTTCGTTATTTGAACGAATGATTATTGATCTGTTATTTTATCTGAATGGTGCGGGTAAACTTCCTTTTCCATGTATATTTTCGTCGATGAGAAGATGGTGGCATAAAGGAGAAGAGATTGATATTGTTGGTATTTCTGAAACAGATTCATCCATTCTGTTTTGTGAGGTAAAATGGCAGGATAATGTTGATGGAAAAAAGGTGGCTTTTGACCTGAAACAAAAAGCTGGTCTTATCTCCTGGAAAGAAAAGGAACGGAATGAGATGTTCATGGTCATTGCCAGGTCTTTCTCATCTGTCGGTGATGAGGAACATGTGATATACATGGATCTTGAAATACTTGAAAAACTCATTCATTCATCAAGCTCTCTCCATATACCTAGAAATCTGACAATACCAGGAAGATGAAACACTCTAATAGGGAGTTTACTGATTCCATCTGCCGGATTACAAAATAATTTATCGTACAATGCAGACTTATCCTGAAATACTGGATTTTCATGACACTTTTTGGATCAATCCTTACAGATATCAGGGAAAAAACACCCCTTGTCCACCATATGACAAACTATGTCACGGTGAATGACTGTGCCAATATCACCCTCTGCATCGGCGCTTCACCCGTCATGGCCCATGCAGAAGAAGAAATCGGGGAGATGGTTTCACTTGCAGGAGCTCTTGTTCTGAACATTGGCACCCTTGATCCCCTCCAGATTGACCGGATGTTTATCGCAGCAAAAACCGCAGAGAAGCATGGCATTCCTATCATCCTCGACCCGGTCGGTGCCGGAGCAACCAGTTTACGGACAATCACGGCTCAGAGAATGATCCAGGAGCTCGCCATCTCTGTTCTCAAGGGCAATGCCGGAGAGATTGGGACCCTTGCTGGGAAACAGGCACAGGTTCGTGGTGTAGACTCCGGAGGGGTGGCCGGGGATCCAACTGAAATCACCAGTGGGCTT
>NZ_JAIWNS010000113.1 GCF_020216685.1 Methanospirillum hungatei
GTGTTGCCGGAACCACGGAGTACGGCATGACCGACCCTATCCCGGCCCTTGGGAAACTGGCTGAACAGGAGGGAGTACATCTCCATGTAGATGCGGCATTTGGCGGATATGTCCTCCCCTTTCTTGATGATGCTCCCCCTTTTGATTTTTCAGTCCCCGGAGTAGGATCCATCGCAGTCGATCCACACAAAATGGGATTGAGCACCATACCATCAGGAGTCCTGATGGTGCGTGATGAGCAGGTCTTTTGTAACCTCCTGGTGGAGACACCATACCTTACCACAAAGCAGGCGTACAGCCTGACCGGAACACGACCGGGTGCATCGGTGGCTGCAGCATATGCCGTTATGGCCTATCTTGGACGAAAAGGAATGAAGGCTCTTGTCACCGGCTGTATGGAGAACACCAGGCGGTTGATTGAGGGTATGGAGGCATTTGGTGTTTACAGAAAGGTTACCCCGGATGTCAATGTTGCAACCTTTGAGCATGTCAGTGTTCCCTCCCCCTGGGTTGTCTCGTACACACGAAAAGGCGACCTTCGTATCGTCTGTATGCCTCATGTCACCCGCGATGTTGTGGAAGCATTCCTGTCAGACTTTGGAGAATCATATGTATCCCATATTAGTTAATTCACTACTTTCCTGCCCGATTGTAAAAAAGGGCGAATATAACTATTTTGTCCATCCGATCACCGATGGAATACCAGATATCGATC
Organism: Methanospirillum hungatei; assembly: GCF_020216685.1. Classification (GTDB taxonomy): domain Archaea; phylum Halobacteriota; class Methanomicrobia; order Methanomicrobiales; family Methanospirillaceae; genus Methanospirillum; species Methanospirillum hungatei_B. The sequence goes on from NZ_JAIWNS010000113.1 coordinate 716, forward strand.
CTGGCCTGCTTCGGGAGATTGCCGTTGGTATGATCCGTCTTCTGGATCTTACTGACGTGAAATATATCGTAACCGCAGAAGCCATGGGAATCCCGATTGCAACTGCTCTCTCCCTCATGACCGATATACCGGTGAACATCATCAGGAAACGAAAATACGGGCTTCCTGGTGAGTGTGATGTCTGTCAGGTCACCGGGTACTCGAAGGGTGAGATGTATATCAACGGGGTCTGTAAAGGGGACCGTATCGTCATCGTTGATGATGTCATCAGCACCGGGGGGACCATGAACGGGATTATCGAATCTCTCCAGAGTATCGGCGCAGAGATCGTAGATATCGGCTTTGTGATTAAGAAAGGAAGTCCCAGTCTGAAACTCCCCTACTCTTATCTGGTCTCCATAGAAGTGACCGACCGGGTGAGGATCATTGATCAGTCTTCCTGACCTGCATGAGCGGCTGAAAATCTTGGGGTGTCATACGGTGGCACTCCAGGCACCGGAGGGGTTAAAACGACTTCTCCCCCGGCTTGCCCATGACCTGCGCCATCTTGGGTATGAGGTTATCATAAGCGGGGATCCCTGTTATGGTGCCTGTGATCTTGACCTTCGTGCACGGGATCAGGCAGATGTGCTGGTTCATATCGGGCATACACCGGTTGATGATACAAAACAGGTTATCTATGAACCCTGGCCGGTTGACGGGGACCTCGCGGTTATCAGTGACGTTATCCCGCGGCTGAATGAGAGAAGGGTCGGACTGGTAACTACCATCCAGCATATCCATCTTCTTCCAAGGGTTGCTGAACTCATCCGAAATGCCGGGATTGAGCCGGTTATCGCCGAGCCGTCACCACGGACCCCCTGTCCTGGCCAGGTGCTCGGATGTTCGTTTAATGCTGCACGAAAGACAGGGACTGATGAGATCATCTTTCTCGGAACCGGCCTTTTCCATCCCATAGGCATCCAACTTGCAACCAGGGCACGGGTATTTGCCTGTGATCCCATAACAGGGAGGATTGAAGAGCCGGATGCAGACCGGCTGCTCAGGGTTCGGTTCGGCCTTATTGAGAAGGCACGGGATGCTGAATCCTTTGGCATCATCGTCTCATCAAAGACCGGCCAGTGCAGATCAGAACTTGCAGACCATCTCTGTACTCTTTCAGATAAGGCATACCGGATCATGCTCGGAGAGGTATCGCCAGACCAGCTCCTGAACCTGGGATTTCCCTGTTATGTAAATACGGCCTGTCCAAGACTTGCATACGATGACCAGGTCAGGTTCTCTGTGCCGGTACTGACACCCTGTGAGTTTGAGATTCTGTGCGGGGTCAGGGAATTTGAAACGTACGAAGTGGACGAGATACCATGAAACTCAGGCAGCTAGAGATGCTGCTCCAGCGGGTCTCTGGCTTTGATAATCCTTGTGCAGAACGGGAACAGTATCAGACACCTGCACCGCTTGCTGCACGACTTATTCATATGGCCATGCTTGCCGGAGACATCACTGACCGTACAGTAGTGGACCTTGGATGTGGCACCGGCATTCTTGCTATTGGTGCTGCACTTCTCGGAGCTGAGGTCGTTGCAGTTGAGGATGATATGGAAGCTATCAGGATAGCAGAAGCCAACGCCAGTGACCTTGGATGCAGCATCAGGTTTATCAGAACCGATATCACTGACGAGGAGGCCATAACCCTCATTCCTGAATGTGACACGGTTATCATGAACCCCCCGTTCGGAGCACAGACGGAACATGCTGACCGGCCGTTCCTTGATATGGCTCTTATGAAGACTGATGTTATCTATGGGATCTTTAATGCAGGGTCCGGCCCTTTTATCACCGAATACATAAAGGGCAGAGGCGAGATAACCGCATCAGTGCTGGCCGGGCTTACCATCCCCCGGACCTTCTGGTTTCATACCCGTGACCGGCATGAGATACCGGTTGAGATACACGTAATCAGACGAACCTAAAAGAGAATATGTGTGCAGAGACCCCTCTGCATCTTTTTTAATCCTTGACGAGGATAAAACCGATTCCGGCAAGCATGATACCAATGAGCAGGGCTACAATCCCGATTGCACCCTTGACGACATTGATAACATCAGGAAGGAAAAACCAGATACCATAGGCACCACCGATAACAAGCAGGATGCCGACAATTAACATTCCAAGTCCCATTTTATCCATATAGAGTATCCTCCAGTCTTGAATTACAATACACGTTTGTTTCAAGGATAGTAATAAATCATTCCCAAATACCGGATTTTTACCCTGACTTTGACCACATCAGTCTTCAGGGGTAAAATATTCTGCAACCAGCAGAACACTCATCTCTGCACCACCGGCGAGAAGGGTTATCATCTCCCTGGGCAGGTCACGGGCAGTATGGTCAGCATAGATACCAATGGTCCGCCCGCAGGTGAAGGATGAACGTCTCCAGACCAGATCAGTCGGATGAGTAAGGGAAAGACCGGGATCTCCCCGTGAAGTTATCTGCACTTCATACGGGCCGCAACAAAGCGTGGTGGTAAGCCGGCAATCCGGATGGTGCAATGCATCACGAAATCTGCGGCTCAGGTCCAGCGCTCCTTTGTCAGCTCCCACCGCGATAATACAACTGCCTGCCAGGGAAAGTTCATCCTCTTTCGTTATCTCAAAGGTTGTGCGATGAGTTGCCGTTACATTCGGATGCCCGTGAGCAGTAAGATACTCCTCTTCCCTGACCATGTATTTACACACTCTCTTCCATGTGTAATCAATGGATCTGGTAGATGCCTATTGTGCAACTTGTAAAGAAGAGACAGAACAGGAGGTTCTGAGTGAATCACGCGATCTCATCATCCGCTGCACCGTGTGCGGACTGACATCCCGACGACCCCTGCCGCCTGAGCCTGAACCGGTATATATCAAGACCATCGTCAGCAGAGAAGCCGAATCGTACGTTGCGAAGGCTGAACTGATGAAGGGAGAAGTGGTCGAAGTCGGTGATTACATCGTTGCCGAACGGGATGACGGAGAGGGCGCCGGTGTCGAGATCATGTCCCTGGAAGTCGGTGACAAGAGAGTTACGAAAGCCGTTGCCGAGGAGATTAACACCATCTGGTCACGGGCTATCGATGAGGTTATTGTCAGAATCTCTGTTCATGACGGAAAAAAGACGATACCAATGTATGTTGCCTGTGACGGGGATGACCGGTTTACGATAGATGAGATTGTATCCATTGACCGGGTCAGGGCCAGAATTGATCATATCTGCCTCAGAAATGGGATGATTCAAAGAAGAAAAGGAAAATATGAAGTGGCAAACCGCATTAAGCGGATTTATGCCTACCGGCTATAACCGGTTTTATGATGTTGTCAGTTTGGTCAGTGTGATCTCTACCGTTGGATATCCGTAATTTAACGTGATATTTGCTGCATCCCGGTCAACAACGGTTGCAGTCCTGATATATGACGTCGGGGTTGCATTATCCAGAGGGATCTGTGGCTGGTCGATAAATGCCAGCGGAACCTGATCTCCTTTCTTGACATTTGCAAAACTCTCTCCGGTGATATTGACAAACTGTTCCATGCTCATCTGCCTGGACATCTGTCCTGCATACGGGTAGGTCAGAACCTTTGAATCACCAACACCCATGCCGGCAATCGAGTTACTGATCATATCAACCTCAGGGCCGAAGAGACCAAACTCCATCACTCCGTACTCGTTATACGGGTTTACGACCTGAATCGGAATAAGATCCTCGCCTGATGAGACATTGACTCTGACCGGAAGTGAATTTGCCTTAAAGGTCATGACCGACGGGTCCTGTGCCTTGGTGATTACAGAAAGGACACTGGTTACGACCGGACGGTCCTGCGCGTCACGGAAGGTAAAATCAACGAGTGCAGTGTTTCCCGGCTTTGCCTGAGTAAAGATGTTCAGCCATGACATACCGAACATTGATACAACCATAAAGACAGCCATCAGAACACAGACTGCGACGATTCCAATTTTCGTCCAGTTTGTCTCTTCTTTCTTTTCTGAAGGCTGGTGGCGGAATCCTTTCATTCCTATTACGTAAACCCTGCCTGAAGATAAAGGATGCAACTTGATATTGACCGGTCAGGTATCAGGATATTTCCCTGGTTTTGAAACGATGGATTCATACCTGCAAACGGTGAGTAGATTCGTATGGAAAAAAAGAGGGTCCGTGATTACATGACCACCGACGTGGATACCGTCGCTCTGACGGGGACCGCGCGAGAGGTAATCCATGCAATCAGGGTCACCTCTCATGACGGGTTCCCGGTTGTTGACGGGAATGTTGTAGTGGGATATATTGCTGCACGGGATCTCCTGTTTGTGCACCCGGATACTCCGGTCAGGGAGATCATGAGCCATCATCTCATCGTTGCAGATCCTGAGATGGCTATCAGCGATGTTGCCAGGGTTATCATCCGCTCAGGTATTCAGAAACTGCCGGTTGTAAATGAGAAGAATGAACTGCTTGGCATCATCTCCAATACTGACGTCGTGCGATCCCAGATAGAACATGTCTCTCCTGAGAAGGTCTACAAACTCATGGATACCATCGAACGGCTCCATGAGATAAAACCACATCTGTCAAAAGGACCGGTCCAGGTCCATATGCTCCTTCCCACCCAGTCTCGGATCTACATGGACGAACTCGAAGGCAGGATTTATGAGATTAAAAAAGGACTTGCTGAACCGGTCATCGTGATAAAAAAGCCGGGCCGTCTTATCCTGGTCGACGGGCACCACCGGGCGGTCGCTGCGAGAAGACTCGGGATCAAGATTCTTGAGGCATATATCATCGAGATCCTGGAAAATCTGGAACTTGGTCTTGAGCGGACGGCAAAAGCGATGAACCTCAAAACCATCGATGACATCCAGATCATGGACTATGCCCGCCATCCCCTTGTTGCCGGAACACACCGGTTTGGAGGGATGGGGACCGTTGTCCCTGAACCTCAGGATCCCTCACAACGGGTATCATAAGAGTCATTGAGCATATGTTCGGTCACGGTCGTTCCATCAGGGATCACCATATCCGGCCAGATGCGGGTATTTGAGTGAACAGTCACCCGGTTTCTGATTACTGTCCTGGGCCCTATGACCGAACCATGCTCAATGCTGCATGAGTCACCGATCATCGCCTCATTATCGATAATCGCACCTGACACCGACGTTCCCTGCCCGATGACCACCCGGTTATAAAAGGAAGAGGAGAGGACGCGGACATTGTTCCGGATAATACAGTTCTTTCCGATTGATGTGTATGGCCCGATGAGGACATTGTCCCCAATAGATGTCCCGCTCCCGATAGCAACCGGTCCGATGATCCGGCTGTTATGCCCCACATAGATGGATCCGCCAAAGTCTACCGGACCCTGAATGTGGGCGTTTTTGATATCCATATCACCGGAGATGTTTGCATAGCTCATCTCCTGGAGTTTCCATTTTTCTGCAAGCCGGAGGGATGCCGGGCTCCCGACATCAGACCAGTTCCCGCGTGCAAGCCATCCGTCAAGGATCATGCCCTTTTCCATGAGCAGGGGGAAGAGGTTTTTTGCAAAGTCAAACTTGGTCTCATCAGGAATGTAATCAAAGATATCAGGAGAACAGACATACATCCCGGTTGAGGCAAGGTTTGAGAAGATCTCACCAGGACCTGGTTTTTCCCTGAACCGTCGGATTCGGTTTTCAACATCAATCTCGGCTATGCCATACTCGGAGGGATCATCAACGCTGATAAGCCCAATCGTGATAATAGGTGACTGTTTGAGATGGTCACGGTAAAATTCCAGAAGATTGATGTCGGTTAAATGGTCCCCGCCGACTACCAGAAACGGCTTTTCACCAAGGAGGTGACGGGCATTTTTCACACTCCCGGCCGTTCCGAGTTTTGTCTCCTCATACACATAACTGATAGTGGCACCAAACAGGGCTCCGTCTCCAAGCGCCTGCTCTATTGCATCGCTCTTGTACCCGACGGTGATGATGATATCGTGAAATCCAAGGTTTGAGAGATGGGATACCAGATGCTCTATTGAAGGTTTGTTAACGATTGAGATACATGGTTTCGGGCGTTCAAACGTAAGCGGACGGAGGCGTGTTCCCTCGCCACCGCACATGATACAGACCTTCATATCGAGTATGTAGGATCTGCGGACATTTAAGGATATGACAAATGCAGGGTTTCAAAACCCAAAAATGATTACAGACTGTCCAGACTGACCGAGTCAAAGTCCTGGACAACCTCAGAGATATCCTTAACGCCGAACGCGGTTTTCACGGCGGTAATCTCGAGCTCTGATGCGATGCCACACATATAATCAAGCACGTCAATTGAGAGTTCCTTCTTTACTTTACTCTGTTTTAACTGCTCGACCAGGTGACCGATCATCTCCACATCTTCACCACGAAGCTTGGCAAGGCTGATGACACACATGTATATCCGGGTCAGATTCCTGTCGGTACCCGTGATCGTGTCAAAGAAGTTCTTTAAAACCTGGGCCTGATACACCTCGCCGCCCATATGTAATCCATTATATTAGTTCATTAGTATAAAAAGATGCGGATTTATTTTGCGGTACTGACGATCTTGATGATATCGCCATCTTTTAAGACTGCACTCTCTTTAATCCGCATCTTTGTCTTTGCATCGATTGCATACAAAAATCCCTTTCCAATATCGGTATGCACCTGGTAGGCAAGATCATGCGGGGTTGAACCCTTCTTCATCAGGAAGGCATCAGGAAGAACCCTGCCCTGACCGTCTGTCAGATGCGTCTCATCCTCAACCGGATACAGGACGATCATATCCAGCAGCTCAAAGACCGCCCGGTTTATGATCTCCTGCACTCCTGTCCCGCCATGGGCATCCATATAGGCCTTCATCTTCATAAGACCTGCTTTCTGGGCATCGCTCAGCCTTCCCTCGTCAGGAATTGAGAAGGATGCGTCACCCGGATGATAGGTGATCATATGCGATGCAGCAGCGGTCCGGAGAGCGAGTTCTGCTGCGCCCGATGTCAGGATGGCACCTGAATCCTTCACCTTTGTGAGCAATTCCGGAGAGGCAAGATCTGCCTTATTACCGGCTACAATCATCGGCTTTGCTTTTCGCATCAGAATCTTTGAAAATTCAATCAGATCACCGGAGGCGGTCAGCCTGAGCTCTATCCCTGCCTCACGCTCTGCCTCCATCACATGTTCTTCCTGAATGGAGAGGCCGGCAAGGATATCGGCAAGTCCTGCATAGATGGAGAATGAGCGGGACTGGGCCTGTCTCTGCATCTTTGGCCAGTGCTTTTCAATGATCCCAAAAAGCCACATCGCCATCTCGGTCTTGAGCATGGGGATCTCTTCCAGCGGATCATGACTCCCCGGATTATCCGGATTTCCTTCAATGTCCGTACTTCCGCTTGCATCGATGACCTGGATGATGGCATCGGCCTGACGAAGGTGGTCAAGGAACTGGTTTCCAAGACCCTTCCCGGTATGTGCCTCGGGCACCAGGCCTGCAACATCAATCAGGTGGACGGCAATATACCTGATCCCGTCTGCGCAAACACCACACCGATGCGCAAGACTGGTACAGGGGCAGGGAACCCGTACATAGGCAACCCCCCGGTTTGCATCAATTGTCGTGAACGGATAATTGGCAATCTCGGCCGGTGCCATGGTTGCTGCCCGGTATAATGTCGATTTGCCACAGTTTGGTTTTCCAGCAAGTGCGAGGGTGATCATAGATGGTCCTCAAATCCCAGTGCGAACTAACAGGTATGTATGGGATACTGCACCAAAAAAGTGTATTATTTTGATAAACCAGGTGAAGCCAACACCAGGGATGCGATCAGGATTGGTGCTGAACGTGCACAGGAACTTGGAATTTCAACGATACTCGTGCCAAGTACGAGTGGGAAGACCGCACGGGTGGCATATGAAGAACTCAAAGGAACACCTCTTCATCTTGTCATTGTAACCCATGTTGTTGGTTTTTCAAACCCCGGAGTCTGGGAGTTTGATGCAGACCTCGCAGCAGATCTCAGAAAAGCCGGAGTGACCATAATTACCGGCACTCATGTCCTGTCAGGCCTGGAACGCGCATTTTCGTCCTCACCCAAAGTCGGCGGGGGATCACGAAGTGAAGCGGTTGCAGAGGCGTTTCGCCGGATCATCGCGGTCGGCCTCAAGGTGGCCGTTGAGTGCACCCTGATTGCGGCAGACCAGGGCGCTATCGGCGTATCAGATGAAGTCATAGCCCTTGGAGGGACCGCAAGCGGAGTTGATACCGTCTGTGTTATCAGACCGTCCCACACCCAGAGATTTTTCGATCTCCAGGTCAGGGAGATCGTTGCAATGCCACGGGACAGGTAAACAATGTTATCAGTATTACCCCTGACCATCAAGTTCACGATCCGCCATCTCTTCAGAAGACCGATCGTCTGGATACCGGGACTATATGCGGGGTGTATTGCAGCCCTGGTCATCTGGCTTGAGTTCACTGGCGGAATGTTTCTTGCCGGAAAGATTGCCATGCTGGGCGCAATTGCATTCCCGTTCTTTCTCAGTGTGCTCAATTATCACTTAGAAACCGATGAGAAGAACATGAAGATCCTGGTCACGGTCGCCCTTCGGGGTTATTTCCCGATTGTTCTTCCGGTCATCGTCCTTGCAGGGTTCGTTGTTGTGCTCGCACTTCTGCTGAGCGTTCCCCTGTCAATCATGGGATATGGGAGTGATCCCTTTGCTCTGACCGGGCTCATGCTGGGGATTGGCATTCCGGCTCTGCTCTTCTCACTCTATATTGACAACGTCGCGGTGTGTGAGCGGACGAAGATTTTTGACACCCTGAAGCGGAGCATGGAACTTGTCACAATCAAAATTATCACCGCCATCTGGTTTTTTGTTGTGAGCGGGATTATTGCAGTAATCGTATCCCTCTTTGGAGCATTCCTGTGGGGAGCGATTCTTGGGAGCCGGTTTACCCGGTTCATTGATATGAACCTGACAGAGCAGCAGGAGGTTTTTTCACAGTATACCCTGACCGACTGGCAGGCCCTCATCGGTCCGGAAGGGACAATTGTTACCGCACTGGTCTTTGGATTTGTTACGTTTCTTCTCGTACCAATCCTGTTCACCTTCAAATACGAGTGTTATCAGGATGCAACTGATGTGGTCTGGGATCTCTCAGGGGAAACTGATGAAAAGGGAAGACATTTCAGGCTTTAACCGATTTTACCGGTAAAAAAGGATAGTATTGCCCAGAGGACGGCAGTAATTATTGCTCCCCCCAGAGTTGCAAGGAAATTGGTCCCTGCATTCCCCCAAAAATGCTTATTTTCAAAGAGTTCTCCAAGCAGACTGTCAAGATTCGTTCCGATAAAACCTCCAATCATTGCTGCGACAAAGATTGAAAAATCGGCAACTCCCAGAAGGACGCCACATGCCGATATAAAGATCGCACCAAAAAGTCCTGCAACTTCTCCTAAAAAGGAGACGCCACCGTTTGTTCCCTCAGGGACCGGCTGGAGTGTAGTGATAAGGCGGGGTCTGCCTGAGCATACACCGATCTCACCTGCAACGGTATCTGCTGCAGCAGTTGCAACACTCCCAAGATATGCCGCAATAAAAACCGGGTGCTCTGTGACACCATACCCAATTGCAGCACAGACAGACACGAGACCATTCGCAAACACATTGACATACCCCCTGGCACCCCCTTTTGCCTCTTCCACATGGAGCGACTTTTTATAATCCATCTGGTACCGGGTGGCAATCGCCCCAAGAATAAAAAACGCAAGCATAATCAGGAACCATGAGATTCCGGCAAAAACGATAAGAATGACTCCTACAAGAGCAGCAGAGAAGAGCCCGGGGATGTCAGCGGTCTTCAGCCGGTAGGCAAAATAACTAAACCCGAATGCAATAACAACGGCGGTTCCGACAAGAGGAAATGCAGCCTCATACTCAAGATCCTCGATCAGAAGCATAACCAGTGCCACTACCACCAGTTCAATAGCGGTTGCATTTCTCTGTGAACCCAGGATTGAATGAAGGAGGACACAGACCGTTGCACCGACAACGGCGGAAAGCCAGGACTGCTCCCCCAGGTACTCCATCACAAACGCCGTGATAAGAAGAGCACAGATAAACGACAGGGCATACTCAATCGTTTTTCCACCCGTCAGGGAGAAGACCAGCTCCTTGGTTGTAACGATGAGGATCGCAGCATATAAGACAAAAACCGGAAGGATTCCTATAAGACCCAGCACCCCGATGAACCCGAGTGCTATCGAGAGCCATTTTTCAGCGGTTTTAAACCATATAGACAGGGCGGCAATGATAACCAGAAGTCCCGGAACCCCTGTCGGGAGATAGGGTGATATTATCAGGAGAAGAACCGCCAGAATGAATGCAATCCATCTCACTGTGTGCAACATAGGGTACGTATTTAGCTAGTCACTCAATATAATCTATCCAGAGCCCTTCCGAAACCCTATATCCTCCGGCATCGATGGGTACGAAGGTGTCACGTCCCTATGCAGGATATCAATACAGGTTTCATAATACGAAGATTTACGCTCATAATTGTACTCATTTTTAGTCTCACATTCATGGTATCGGCAGCACCGACCTACGCACCAACCGAGGGAAAAAATCCTCTGAAGGTGTATTTTACCTTCCCTGGCGGAGAAGAATGTGATTCTGTCAAATGGACATTCGGAGATGGAAATACATCACAAGCAATCACTACGGATCATACCTATTACGCTCTTGGGATGTACTATCCGACCTGCTCGTGTGAACTCCCTGGTGCCAATACCTCCTATTCATATGACTATGTGTATGTCATCCCCTGGTCCTCCAGTATCAGGGACAGCGTCACCGGTGGAAGACCAAAACAGACCGTGGTAAACAGAACATCAGAGGGTCTTGACTTTGACTCCCTGAAAAAACAGGCCGAAGGACTTGCTGCTATCGGTGAGATGAAGCACGCAGCCGATGCATATGCAGATCTGAAATCCCAGGGAATCCTTGATTCAGAAACCCTCACCACCTACGGAGATGTCCTGACCGGTCTTGGACGGCTGACTGAAGCCGAGGCCGTTTATAACGAAGCCCTTGCCGAAAAAGATTCTGCTCCGATCCTCAAGAAACTGGCAGATGTCCTCTTCTCTCTTGGGAAGACCAAAGAGGCCATCGATGTGATGAACCGGACTTTAGCCCTCGCACCGGATGATGCCGGGGCATATGCTTCGTATGCGTCATTTCTTCAGAAGGCAGGAAAAACCGCGGAAGCGCTTGATGCATATAATCAGTCTTTCAAACTTCTCGATGCGCAGCCTGAACTCTGGTCTGAGTATGCGGATCTTCTTTCATCCCTTGGCAGGAACGCCGAAGCAGCTGATGCCTATGACCATGCTATAAAACTAGGTATGTTTGGCTCAGATATCTGGAACAACTATTCCAGAGTCCTGCAGAAACTGGGGAGAAAGGATGAAGCTCAGCGTGCGAAAGAGCAGGCGATGAATACCTACGCTCCTATCGCTCTCCCCAGGTACAGCTCCAGTGACAGTATCCCCTCGTGCGGTATCGGCTCACTCTGTTAACTCATCTCCTTTTTCCTAAGCTCTGACCACCTGACATAAGGGACTGACATTCCATCATCTACATTACCCTTTACCTTCAAACGTATGGGCAATGTCTCGGGTCTTGCGGGAACTTCCCAAAACCTATGAATATCGTGAGGTGGAAGCACGATGGCAGCAGACGTGGAAGGATGAAGACGTCTACTTTAAAGAAGGTTCTGAAAAACCACAATTTGTCATTGATACGCCACCACCATACCCAACCGGGGAATTTCATATCGGAAATGCGTTCAACTGGTGTTATATCGACTTTTTAGCCAGATACAAGCGGATGAAGGGGTACAATGTCATGTTCCCACAGGGGTGGGACTGCCATGGCCTTCCAACCGAGGTGAAGGTTGAAGAGATCCATAAAATTACGAAGAACGATGTTGACCGACAGAAGTTTCGTGAGATGTGCCGTGAACTGACGATAGGTAACATCAAAAAGATGCGGGCATCCATGCGCAGGATGGCCTTTTCCATCGACTGGAGCCACGAATACATCACCATGATGCCGGAGTACTTCGGCAAGACCCAGCTCTCATTTCTGCGCATGTATCACGCAGGACAGATTTACCAGTCTGACCACCCGGTCAACTTCTGTCCACGGTGTGAGACCGCCATCGCATTTGCCGAGGTCAATTACAGCGACCGGACAACAAAACTCAACTACTTTAACTTCTCCGGGCTGGAGATTGCAACATCACGCCCGGAACTTCTGGCAGCCTGTGTGGCGGTTGCCGTCCACCCTGATGATGACCGGTACAAAGGTCGGAAAGGCGAACATCTGAAAGTACCCCTGTTCGGTCATGAGGTCCCCATCATCTGTGACGAAGCGGTTGACCCGTCCTTTGGTTCTGGGGCCGTTATGATCTGTACCTTTGGTGACAAGCAGGATGTCATCTGGTGGAAGGTCCATAATCTCCCGCTCAGAAAAGCAATTGACAAGACTGGTCATATGACCCAGATAGCCGGGAAGTATGAAGGGATGGATACTACCAGCTGCCGGGAAGCAATCCTTGCAGATATGAAGTCCGAAGGGATTCTGCTCCGCCAGGAACCGCTTGAGCAGCGTGTCGGAACCTGCTGGCGGTGTAAGACACCTATTGAGATTCTTTCCGAGCACCAGTGGTTTGTCAAGATCCCGCACGAAGCCGCATTAAAAGCCGCAAAGGAAGTCAAATGGTACCCTGAACACATGTTTCTCCGGATGGAGAACTGGATCTCCCAGATGGAGTGGGACTGGTGTATCTCACGGCAGCGAATCTTTGCATCCCCCATCCCGGTCTGGTTCTGTAAGGACTGTGGTGAGATCATCCTGCCGGAAGAGAGCGAACTGCCCGTTGATCCGACGGTTGATGTACCAAAGCGGCCATGTCCGAAATGTGGCAGTTCGAACTTCATCCCGGAGACTGATGTCCTTGATACCTGGATGGACTCATCCATTTCAGTGATGCATGTGACCGGCTGGGACGGAACACAGAAAGTGCCTCCCCTGTTCCCCGCACAGATTCGGCCACAGGGTCATGATATCATCCGGACCTGGGCATTTTACACTATCCTTCGTGCAGTATCCCTCACCGGTGGAAAGCCCTGGGAGCAGATCCTGGTAAACGGGATGGTTCTTGGAGAAGACGGATTCAAGATGAGTAAGAGCAGAGGCAATGTTACCGTCCCTGAAGAGATTCTTGAACAGTACGGTGCTGATTCCCTCCGTCAGTGGGCCGCCCTTGGTGCTGCAACCGGATCAGATATCCAGTTTAACTGGAATGACGTGGTTGCGGCAAACCGGTTCCTTACCAAGATGTGGAATATCTCACGCTTCGCCCTGATGCAGCTTGACCGGGCATCATACAAGGTTGATGCACCGGTGACCGCTCTTGCTGACCGATGGCTTTTGACCAAATTAAGCCAGACCGTCCGGGAAGTATCAGAATCACTTGAGACATACCAGTTTGACAAGGCTCTGAAAGCGATACGGGAGTTTGCATGGGATGTTCTCGCAGACAATTATATCGAGATTGTAAAAGGCAGGCTCTACTCCGATTCAGATACGCGTGACGGGGCCTGTGTTGCAATCCGGACATCCATGGATGCAATCTGCCGGATGCTTGCACCCTTCACCCCGTACTTTGCTGAAGAAGTCTGGTCCTTTATGGAAGAGAGTTCTGTACATCAGCAGCCCTGGGTGACGTTCTCCTATGAGGATGAAGAAGCCGTCAGGTCTGGTGAGATCCTGGTTCAGGTCATCTCCGAGATCAGACGGTACAAGCATGACAAAGGCCTTGCCCTAAATGCACCGCTCGGCAATGTGACCGTATATACAACCCGTGCAGTTGACGATGCAGGAGATGCAAGCACTGCATCTAACTGTACACTTACCTGGAAGACCGGAATGCCTGAACTGACACAGGTTGTCAGCGGGGTGAAATTTGACATGGGTATCATCGGCCCGAAACTCAGAGGGAAGGCAAAAGGATTCATGCAGGCAATTGAGGCATTACCAAAAGAGAGCCTTACCTCTGTTCCGGCTATGATAACTGTTGACGGCGAAGAGATTGCAGTGCCTGAAGGTTCAGTACTCCCCCAGCTCTCCTACACCGTTGCCGGAGCCAGTGTCGACCTGATTCCGGTCAGTGACAGTCTGGTAATAACGATAGAGCAGTAACCCGGCTGTCAGAAATTATCAATCAACATTTTTTCAGTCCTCAAGTGGAGTAGTAAAATCAAATATCCTTCAGTGTTAAGCATATATACCATAAGTCTTTCCTAGCAATGACACTGACATCACTCACTATCCGGAATTTCAAAAAATTCGATGATGTGACGATACCTCTTGGAGACCCGGTGGTTTTTATCGGCCCGAATAATTCAGGAAAAACCACGGCCCTTCAGGCACTTACTCTTTTTGCGATCGGCATCTCCAAAATTCTCGGAAAAAAGGAGACTGACTTCCCTGATAAAGAAACACCAGGAATCACCATAAACCGCAGGGATCTTCTCGCGGTTCCTGTTCCTGCAGCCTCATTGCTCTGGCGTGATCTTCAGATACACAGAATGGCTCTGCCAGAGAGACAGCAGGCTACACCAGACATCCCGATTGTAATTATTGTTGAAGGAATTACCAACAATAAACCCTGGGTATGCGGTCTTGAATTTGATTATGCCAACCCGGAGTCTCTCTATTGTCGCCCGATAAAAGACAAAACCGGGCATGTATATCCTATTCCAAAAGAGATTACCGGGTTTGCCATAGCATTCCTTCCGCCGATGTCAGGTCTTGCAGCACATGAGATTAAGTTAGAGACCGGAGCCATTAACGTAAAGATAGGTGAAGGCAGAACAGCAGACGTTTTGAGAAATCTTTGTTATCAGATAAGTTCATCAGGCGATACTGAACCCTGGATTTCGGTTGTCAATACTATCAGAGAACTGTTTGGAGTCACCCTGCATCCTCCGGAGTACATTATTGAACGGGGGGAAATTACTATGGTCTATGAAGAGATGGGGACCGGAGTCATCCTTGATATCTCATCAGCAGGCAGGGGATTACATCAGACACTTCTCCTTCTTGCCTATGTGTACTCACATCCAGGAGCCGTTCTCCTTCTGGATGAACCGGATGCCCATCTTGAAATATTACGACAACGTCAGATCTTTAATCTCCTCATCCATTCTGCACGAAAAACAAACAGTCAGATCATTGCAGCAAGTCATTCTGAAGTTGTCCTGAATGAAGCTGCGGATAAGGCTGCTGTAGTGGCATTTATCGGGAAACCCCATCTTATCGAAAAGAAGGCAAGGCTTGAAAAGTCATGATAGAATGTCTTGTTGATGCAATCCCTCCCAGAGCATATCGTGACCGGAATGACCGGTGGTGGTCTGAAACAAAGATGAGTGATGACTTCCTTGAACCACTCTTTGCCGAATTTTTTAAGAAGTCTGGACAAAAAGTCCTGCTCAGGAAGGGTGGCTATTATGAAATTGCCCGATATATTCGCCCTGAGGAGATTGAACCTGAAGTGATTGAGAAACTGGACGCCATATATAAAATTGCATCCAATTTCAAAGAATGAACCAGGCATTACGACTTCTTTTTCTTTCTGTTCATCTCATCAAACCGGAACCGGATCGCCTCACCTGCAACTTTCAGTATATGCTCTGGTGGCAAAGTCCCGTCCAGTATAAGGAACCGGGCTGTATCCTCTTCAACCAGCTGCATATAATACTCCTGAACTTTGGTCAGCACTGATTCCTGCTCAAAATGTTCTCCGCTTCCGCGTTTTCCCGTCCGCTCCAGGGCGACATGGACCGGAACGGCAAGCAGGATAGTAAGATCCGGCATGATCGTCCATCCATGATGCACGGCCCGTAACCAGGTGAGGGGGTCAGGAATTATCCCCTCAAGGGTAACCTGCTGGTAGACAAGTCTGCTGTCAATATACCGGTCAGATATGACCAGACGATCCGCAGAGAGGGCCGGGCGGACGACTTCCCGGAGATGGGCAGCATGATCAGCAACGAAGAGGAGGGCCTCTGCAATCGGGTCGGCATGTTCCCGGATGGCACGACGGACTGCCTCACCAATCCATGTCGATCCTGGTTCACAGGTGATCACCGGATTAAGGTCAGCAAGATAGGGGCCCAGGGCTTTATGAAGGGTTGACTTCCCGCTCCCGTCTATGCCCTCTATGGTGACGAGCAGAATGTTCCCCTCCTGATGTACTCAATAGGAATTTTCCCGGTGTGAACAGCGGTTGCGATAATTGCCCCGTCAAACCCGGCTTTTTCAAGGAGCACCAGATCCTCTTCTGATGAGACACCGCCGCCCCAGAGCAGGGGTCCTGCATATGCTGCCCTGAACGCAGAAAGCCTCTCCGTGTCAAGTCCCCGTCCGGTCCCGACCCGGCCGATGTCAAGGAGTATGACCATCTCAAACCGGTACTGATTGCAGGATGAGAGAAACGTGACCGGATCTCTGTTCCAGGGTATCACCAGATCATTTTTCATATCAACCGAGAGGACGCCCTTCGTGAACTGATCCAAGGTATCTGCAGCGGTCTCAGTCCCGACGATCATACTGACACCCAAAATATCCGGCATATCATCGGGGCCTTTACATCCACGGTCAAGGAGTATGCGTTCAGTCCGCTTTGCAAGTTCAGGAATCAGGGCATCATGATCACCGTTTCCGCATATCCGGTCCAGATCTGCAATATATAAAAATCGGGGTCTCATCTGTTCGATAAAGCGGATCGGTTCAGCAGTATCTGCGTGCAGTGAGGTTACCGGGACGTACCTGTCCCGCATACCGCTCTTTCCATGAACGATTTTTCCGGATTTCAAGTCTGTGGCAAGATATAGGTCCATATTCCAAACGTAATCACTATTTAGATACCGGTTCCATAAAATGTATGCAGTTGCTTGTCAGCCCAGCAACAATAGAAGAAGCAAAGAAGGCACTTTCAGCCGATATTGTCGATGTGAAACGTCCTGAAGAAGGATCTCTCGGAGCCTCTTTTCCCTGGATAATCAGGGCAATAAAAGATCTTACCCATAAACCAGTCAGTGCAGCCATTGGAGATTTTGACTATAAGCCAGGAGGAGCAGCGCTTACTGCCCTTGGAGCTGCAGCAGCCGGGGCAGATTATATAAAGGTCGGGCTGATGTTTGATGGAATAGAAGAAGCGGAGATGCTGATTCATTCCGTTACCCGTGCAGTGAAGGAGACCTATCCGGAAAAGATGGTTGTCATCGCTGCATATTCAGACTGGGAACGCCTCGAAACCATCTCACCATATGATATGGCACCTCTCGCTGCAAAAGCCGGTGCCGATATCTCCATGGTGGACACAGGCATTAAAGACGGCAAATCGACCTTTGAATTTATGGATGAAGCCAGGCTTGTCGAGTTCACAAAGTTAAACCAGAAACTTGGGATTAAAACTGCCCTTGCCGGTTCATTAAAATTTGAGGATATTGAGATCCTCAAACGGATCAACCCTGATATCATCGGGGTGCGGGGGATGGTGTGTGGCGGAGACCGCAGAGCAATGGTGCAGGAAGAACTTGTTTTAAAGGCAGTCAGTATGGTTCATTGAAATGTATATCGAAAAATTACAGGCTGAAACAGGACTTACCTTTGATGATATCCTGCTCGTCCCGGCCGCTTCAGAGGTGGAACCGGATCAGGCAGATGTCACCACCCGTTTTTCACGGAACATACCTTTGAATATTCCTCTTGTCAGTGCGGCAATGGATACCGTCAGTACCTCATCCATGGCGGTCGCTCTTGCACGGGCCGGCGGGATTACGGTTATTCACCGGAACATGACCCCTGAACAGGAGGCAGAAGAGGTCAGGAAAGTCAAGCATGAGTCTGAGATAATCCAGCGTGAAGTCCTCACGGTCACTCCGGATTCACTCATCGCTGATGTTGACCGGATGATGACCTACCACGGGATTGG
>NZ_JAIWNS010000114.1 GCF_020216685.1 Methanospirillum hungatei
AGTATCAAAAGTCCTGATATTCTCTCTCACCTGCTCCATTGTATTCATACCGCTCAAAACCATGATAACACCATCAAGACCTGCTGCAAACCGAAGTGCCCATGACGCAGGAGAATCATCCGGTCTGACCTCTCTCATAAGTTCTTCTGCTTCCTTTGGGATAGTAGCAAGCCCGCCCCCTTTCACCGGTTCCATAACGATAATGGGTTTTCCATAGCCCCGTGCAATCTCATAACATCTCCGTGACTGGATAGAGATATGCTCCCAGTCAAGGTAGTTTACCTGCAGTTGCACCACATCAACCTCCGGATGGGCGATAAGAATCTCTTCCAGAAGATCAGGCATACCATGAAAGGAAAAGCCGATCTTTCGTATCAAGCCCTCCTCTTTCTTCCGAACCAGGAGATCAAAGACTCCAAGTTCTTCCACCTTTGGATACCGGCTTCTCCCCAGGTTATGAATGAGGTAATAATCAAACCACGTTACCTGTAAACGGCGTAGTTGTTCGGTAAAGATCTTCTCCAGATTTTCCGCGGTATCAAGGTTATAGGTCGGCATCTTATCGGCGAGTATGAAAGAGTCTCGAGGATACCGCTCAACGAGTGCTCTCCGTAACGCATCTTCAGCACTCATCAGATGGTAGGCATACCCGGTCTCAAAATATGAGTATCCTGCCCTCATGAACTCATCGACAAGACGGTTCAGTAACTCCTGATCGATTGAGCTATTATCATCCGGGTTCGTCAGAGGAAGACGGAGCGTTCCAAATCCTAATTTCTTCATATAATTCTTAATTTTTCTCTGAATGAAACGAAAAGTGAGTGTTTTTTAATAAATGAGCATATGTGTATTAATTCATAATAATTAACCCCATTTCATCAACCGTCTGCATTCAGCCATGTAATCCTGATCATATCTGATTGAGTCAAACACCTGTTTCATCACCGGGCCATCTTCAGCAATAGTTGCAGCAGGTCCGTAAAATCCCCAGAGATATGCAACAACCGTTCCGACATAGATATCATATGTCCCCACGGTCAGATATGCAATAACCGGGACCCCGTTTATCCGAAGAGAAACCTCCATGGGTTTGACATTGATACCACCAAATGAACTGATTGCGCTTACATCGATATCCAGGTATTGCACTATCCGGACACTATCTGCGACCTTTCCTCCCAAAGCCAGATCCTGACTGAAATAGTTCTCCACATACTGCTCAGGAGTTGTCCCATAAGGGAGCAGGTATGGATATTGATGCATCTGGGATAAAAACATAATACCATAGGTCGGATCCTGTGGGTTTGTTACACTAATACCAAGACACTGAAAATTGTCAATATTCCATCCGGCAGGGAGAAGCATCGTCAATGCACCAGGAACCTCATGTGCCCTGAGCTGAGGAACAGCAGCAGCCCCGACTCCTGTTACGAATCCACAACATATCAGCAGAAGTATGATTTGAATATATCCATGATCTCTCATGGTCTCTCACCATGGGTATATCAGTCACTCCGCTCATCAATGTTTTCAATACAAGAAAACCTATAAAAAAATTACAATGAAAAAGAAATAACCAAATTTTGAATTCAGGTCATAGGTACCATAATCGTTTCTATCTGACAAAAATAGATAAAAGAGGAGAAGATGTACATAGATCAGATAGTGATTTTTTTCGGGAATTTTCTCTCCTGTGATCAATGACAATAGAGTATCTGCATACAATCATATGCGTAACTATCAGGAAACCTGGTGACCATTATATGAGTATTTTAGGAATCGGATGTGATGTGGAAGAGGTTGATCGATTCAACCTGGATAAGGATGCTGACAAGACATTTCTTAATCGGATATTTACCCCTCTTGAGCAGGCATACTGTTTTTCATTTTCGTCTCCAGCACCTCATCTGGCTGGGAGATTTTGTGCCAAAGAAGCAGTGATAAAAGCGTTCAGTCAGGCCTCGATGAAGATCCCTGAATACCACCACATAGAAATTCTGAATGGACCTTCAGGAGTACCCTTTGTATCTGACTCAGGTATTTTCGAAGATATGGGAAAGACCATAAATATTCACATCAGTATTTCTCATTGTGCTTCATATGCTATGGCCGTTGCAACAGTCTCATCAAGAGATGAAGCCAAAAAATAACCCTATTTTTCAATATATGATCAAAGCGTCTTGTTAAATCCGGATAAACCGTACCACCATACCTCCTAACCTCAACCTGACCGGATTTATCGTCATGCTCAGTATCTGAATAAAAACAAAAAATCATTCAAAACGTGAATAATCGGTATCTACTGTCAACGGCAAGAACTCTGACAACAATATTCCCATAATTATCTCCTCCGGCAGTGTCCATCTCATATTCAAGGCCCAATTTTCTTGCAAGTGAACAGATATACTGACAAATGGCCCGTTCATCTCCTGACGGCCGGGGAATCTGAGATATGTTATAAAAATGATCCCAGAGATCATGAGGACTGCAGGATGAGAGGATATGGTACTGGTCAGGCATCGTGTATGAATTTCTTATGGATATATAAAAAAAGATATCTGATGACGATCTATTAACAATCAGGTTTGTACATCCGTTTATGCAACCTTCTCTGACAGGAGACCATTCATATGGATGATAAATTTACCATGGCTTGAACTGGTGTCGTTATCATGATGCGAAAAAAATTTGATTTTCTGTATGTGTATCTGCAGGCATTCAGTATTCAGGGAGGTCTCTTTCCATGAAAATAGCCGTCACCGGGAAAGGGGGAGTTGGAAAGACTTTCATTGCCGGAACTCTTGCCTGTCAGTATGCTGCTGCGGGGAACAAAACAATCGCTATCGATGCAGATACCTCTCCAAACCTTGCCCTGACACTCGGTATGTCCGAAGCTGAACTGGAAAAGATAACGCCCATTGCACAAAATACATCCATCATCGAGGAGAAGACCAGAACCGATTACCCTGGAGTTTTTAAACTGGTCTTCACGGTGGATGATATCATCAAAAATCAGTCAATTCAGACGCCATGCGGAGTGTCCCTCCTGGTAATGGGAACTATCCAGTCGATGGGATCAGGATGTGCCTGTCCGGCAAATAGTGTTATCAGAAATCTTATCGGCCATCTGATAACCGAATCAGACGAGGTCATCATCCTTGACATGGAAGCAGGAATCGAGCATCTCGGAAGAGGAACAGCTGAACATGTCGATGTGATGCTCATTGTCACCGATGCACATCAGGCATCGTTGGTTACTGCAGAGCGTATTGCCCGTCTGGCCAGGGAAGGAGGTATCCCACGAGTAGCAATTGTCGCCAACCGGGTCAGAGGAGAGGAATCATTCACCCGTATATCAGATGTAGCAAAATCGCTTGAGATCCCGATAGCCTCGGCCATTCCCTATGATGAGGATATCCTTGATGCAGGAGTCAGGGGAATATCACCGGTTCATCTGGATACACCAGCAACCAAAGCAATAACAAAACTCAAAAACTGGATTGATGGAGCATCGATTACATGAAGACCCTTGTTATTATGGGACGGGGAGGAACCGGCAAGACCTCCTTTGTAAGCCTTATTGCAGATTACTTTATCAGAACAGAACAGACTCCCCTGCTCCTTGTTGACCTGGACCCGGATCAGAGTCTTGGAGAGATGATAGGGGTTGATCTGCAGGAAGAAGGGATAAAGAGTATTGCAGAACTCATTGAAGAAACCTTCATCGAGAGAGGGGGGACCACTATTGGAGTCCCGCCATCCGAACGGATTGAACACCGTATATGGGAGGAGGGTATGTATGAAGGTGAGAAGTTTGATTTCATCGCCATCGGGACCAAATGGGTTGAGGGATGCTATTGTATGCCTGATGCGGCCCTTCGTGATGCTTTGAGCCGGCTCATAAAACAATATCGCTATGTCATCATCGATGCACCCGGAGGACTAGAACACCTGAACCGGCGGGTGACGGCACAGGTGAATGATATCATCGATGTCCTTGGGCCCTCAGCAAAATCGTTTGCTCACCTGGAACGTGCAAAAAAAATTGCAGATGAATGCGGGATTCATTATGAACGGTTCATCTCCGTAGGCGGATATTTATTTCCTGAGAACCTTGCTGAGCGGGCATCAGCCATCCCTGATACCCGGTACTTTGGAAAAATTGCATATGATGAAGAAGTCTCACGAAGGACCATAGTGGGAGAGAGCATATTTGGCATAGCACCCGATTGCCCTGGTCCTGTTTCTGTTGAAAAGATCCTTACAAAAGCAGGATATACGAACTTTCCTATCCGAAATGATCAACATAAGTAAATCTTTAAACCATAATGAATTGCTACTTATGAGAAGCAACTCTCCGGCCGGATACCTGTGAACAGAAAAAGTATTCATATACGATTGAGCGAAGCGAAAAGCTCTGCCGGATCTGTAAAGGATCTGGACATACAGATTGGAAAGATCAAGGGAGAACAATGGGACGAAAAAGAAGGCCCTACCCCTTTCCCTGACCATGCCGCACTCCGTACCTGGGATAGGACACTCCTTTCCCGGTACAAACCATTGTATCTTCCTTTTTGTGATCTCTGCTGTTTATGTACCTATGGAAAGTGTGACCTTTCCGGTGGCAAGCGGGGAGCATGCGGGATAGGCATGGAGGCACAACAATCCCGTATTGTGCTTCTTGCCGCCTGTATCGGGGCAGCAACCCACATCAGTCATGGACGGCACCTGGTAGACCATTTACTAGAAAAGATGGAGCGGAGAACACTCATCGACGTCGGGGGATCCAATGTGGATGTTGAAGCTCCGATGATCCGTCTTGTCTGTGGCATGAAACCTAAGACACTTGGAGATCTTGAGACTGTCCTTGACTACCTGGAAAGTCAGATGACTGAGCTTCTTGCTGCTGCCCATACCGGACAGGAAAGTGATCCCCTTGATTTTGAGTCAAAGGTGTTCCATGCAGGGATGCTCGATCATGTCGGGCTCGAAGTCGCTGATATTGCCCAGATATCTGCATTTGATCTCCCAAAAGCAGAACCTGACGCTCCATTGGTTGACTTAGGTCTTGGAACCATCAATGCAGAAAAACCGGTTATCCTCGTCATCGGACATAATGTCCCACCGGCAATTGATATTATCAAATATTCACGGGAACATGATCTCTCCGGGAAGATTGAGGTCACCGGGATATGCTGCACGGCAATTGATCTGACCAGATTTGATCCAAGTGCGAAGATTGTCGGTCCCATATCATGGCAGCTCAGATATATCCGGAGCGGTGTCCCGGACCTTATCGTCGTAGATGAGCAGTGTGTCCGTGCAGACCTGTTAATAGAAGCCGGAAATATTCAGGCACCTCTGATTGCCACCAGCTCGAAGAACTGTGCAGGCCTTGTTGACAGAACCGATGATAATCCTGACGATATTGTTGCAGATCTGATCTCCGGGACCGTTCCAGGCGTTCTCATCCTCGATCCTCTGAAAGTCGGGGAGGTTGCAGTTAGGACAGCCCTTGCCTCACATGAAACCAGGAAGACGAAGAAAACCAGTTCGATTCCGACAGCAGAAGAACTGATTGAATTTGCAAAACGGTGTGGTGGGTGTATGGAATGCACCCGGGCCTGTCCGAATGAAACACCACTACCGGACGCCATGAAACAGGCAGCCACCGGAGATCTCTCCCCCCTTGCAGATATTTATGATACTTGTATCGGCTGTGGGAGGTGTGATGATGTCTGCAATAAGGAGATCCCCATCCACAGTTCTCTCGTGGCAGCAGCACGGGAAAAAGTCCTTGATGAGAAGTATTCTGTCAGGGCCGGACGGGGCGCTATTCAGGATATCGAGATTCGTGAGGTAGGCGGACCGATTGTTCTTGGTGAGATCCCCGGAGTTGTTGCCTTTGTGGGGTGTGCCAATTTCCCGAACGGAGCATCTGAAGTTGCAGAGATGGCCAGGGAGTTTGCGAAACGCAGGTATATTGCGGTTGCATCGGGATGTTCAGCAATGGCAATAGGCATGTACCGAAATGAAGACGGTCAGACCCCGTATGAAGAGTTTCATGGCAGGTTTGACGCCGGAGGAATTGTCAATGTCGGGTCCTGTGT
The DNA here is from genome assembly GCF_020216685.1 of Methanospirillum hungatei. Lineage (GTDB taxonomy): Archaea > Halobacteriota > Methanomicrobia > Methanomicrobiales > Methanospirillaceae > Methanospirillum > Methanospirillum hungatei_B. Next base: position 6,111 of record NZ_JAIWNS010000114.1, read on the forward strand.
ATCCAATGCCCATATAGCCGGTGCAGCAATTAAGATTGCCAGTATCTTTGCCAAACGAAATCTGAGAGGAAACTATGAAGAGATCGCCGATTATGTCTACAACCGGGTCGGTGCTGTCGGTGTTGCGTGGGGAGCCATGTCCCAGAAAGCGGCGGCGATTGCAGCAGGATTCTGGCGGCTTGGTATTCCGGTTATCGTTGGTCCTCATGGTGCAAAATACCGCAGAATGCTCCTTGGAAGAAAAGATCATGATGAAGACTGGTATGTCTTTGATTCCCGGACTGGTGAAAAGGTCCAGGTCGGTCCGGTTCCTGAACATCTCTTTGTGACTGCTGAAACAAAGGAAGAGGCGATGGTCCTCATTGCAAAATTGTGCACGAGACCGAATGATACATCCCGTGGCCGGTCCATGAAACTGACCCATTATATTGACCTTTATAAACGGCTGTATGGTATTATGCCGGATGATATCCACCTCTTCATCAGATCACCGGCAGATATCCCGATTACCATGAAAGAAGAACTGCTTCCAATCCTTCAGGAGAAAGGATTACAGGACAGGATCATCCCTGACCCGACACTTCTGAAATCCCAGATCCGGAAACAGAAGGGAGGTTCATCGTGAGCGGTCAGGATTCCTGGCTTCGGGCTGAGATGGGAGGAACAAAGCAGGCCTCTGTTATCTCAAAACCTGAAGTCCTGATAGCTCTTTTGAAAAAGTCAAAACGACCCCTGATAATTATCGGTCATGAAACCATCTCTGATAGTGTCAGGACCGACATCCTCATCAGGATGATCTCGGAATTTCAAAAAACCAAGGGCATACCAATACTAAGCACCTCTCATATCGCCGGACAGGTAATGGAACGGGGAGTAAAGATATCCGGTGTATTAGGAAGCATGGAGATTATTGACCGGCTCAGGGACCCGACCTGGAAGGGACTTGATGGAAAGGGTCAGTATGACCTCGTCCTTAGTGCCGGGTTCTCCTATTCACTCGGGTGGCTGCTCTTCTCCGGATTAAAGCAGGGAGCACCGGAGACGAAAATCATCTCCCTGGATCCGAAATATCATCCCCATGCCAGCTGGTCGTATGCAAATATGAAGACAGATTCCTGGAAAGCAGAGATAGAGCGACTAATTGAACTCCTGCATACAGAGAACACGCAGCAGAAAATGGAGGAGGCACATGTTTGAAGATATCCCGGTAGAAGTAGGCCTTGTACATGAAGGGGAGCGTATCAGAAAAGAGGATATGCGGGTAGAACTTGGCGGTCCGAAGGTATCCGAAAAGTTTGAACTCGTCCTCGTGAAAAAGCCCGATGAGATAACTGATGGAAAGATATCGGTTATCGGTCCTGACCTTGCTGACCTTGAAGAAGGGAAGAGTTATCCGTTTGGGATACTGGTAGAAGTTTCAGGGGAAAAGCTGGAAGATGATCTGGAAGGAGTCTTTGAACGCCGGATTCATGAATACCTGAATTATATCCAGGGTGTCATGCATCTGAATCAGCGGTACGATCTCTGGATGCGGGTCGGTAAAAAATCCTTTGCAAAAGGTCTGAACTCATTTCATCAGATTGGAAGTGCTCTTATCAGTTTATATCGGAGTGAACTTCCTATCATTGAGAAGATCCAGATAACCTTCTTCACCGGCGGAGAGGAGTTTCATAGTACCTATAATCTCGCCCGTGAGCGGTATGAAACACGCGATGCACGAGCCAGAGGTCTTCTAGATGAAGAGGTTGATACATTTTACGGATGTGCCCTCTGTCAGTCATTTGCCCCTTCACATATCTGTGTTATTACCCCCCAGCGATATGCCAACTGTGGAGCCATCAGCTGGTTTGACGGACGGGCAGCGGCCAGAATGGACCCTGAGGGACCTATCTTCCCGATCGCAAAGGGGGAATATCTGGATTCTGAACATGGTGAATACTCCGGAGTGAATGAACACGCAACCAAGCGCTCAATGGGAGAGGTAAACCGGGTATGGCTCTATTCTGCATTCGGATATCCACATACCTCATGTGGCTGTTTTGAGGCAATTGCCTTTTACATTCCTGAAGTAGAAGGGTTTGGAATTGTTCACCGCCGGTTTGCAGGACCCACGGTAAATGGTCTTCCGTTCTCTACCCTTGCAGACTCAACCGCCGGTGGACGTCAGGTCGAAGGATTCCACGGGATTTCTCTTGAATACATGCGGTCAGTGAAATTCCTGCAGGCAGATGGCGGATGGAATGCTATCGTCTGGATGCCGGCAGAGATTAAGGAGTTGCTGGACGGGATTATTCCGGAAAATGTCGCACGGGCAATCGCAACCGAACAGGATGCCCTTGATATTGATACCCTCACGTCATTCCTTACTGCACACCACCACCCCGTTGTGTCAAAATGGATTCTTCCGGAAGACACAGAAGAAGAGACCTCACCGGATTATGGAACACCAGGGCCGGTTATGTCCATCGGAGAACTCCCACTCATGGCAGGTGGCGTAAAAATTATTCTGAAAAATGCAAAGATCTATGCTGAACGGATAATCATACAGCCTGCTGATAATAATAAAAAGAAACAGGGAGGGAAGAATGTCTGATCAGGAAAAGCCGGATATTAGTAGTATCATCAGGCTGCTCGGACCCGGCCTTGCTGAACTCCTCTCCGGACGGCAGATTGAACTTGAAAACGTAGAACTGGAACTTGGAGAACTGGAACTCTGGATTCCGGTCGGGGGGATTTCTCCATCCATCTACCCGGCACCTGTACCTGGCGGTACTGGACAGATAGCACCACAGGTACAACGACTGCCACGTCCGGATGACCTTATTTCAGAAAAATTCCTGATGGAACCTGATATATTTCCCGCCCAAATCAGAGAGATTACCCTTGGTGCCACCAAATCTGAAGGAGGAACACGGGGCAGCACTGTCACCGTCGGGGGTTCAACCTCCATTCCCTTTGTTCATCCCCAAACCCCGCCACCTCATCCTCCGGTCATCTCACTTGATGTCTTTGATACCCGGGTCCCGATGCCAAAGGCTCTCAAAAACCATCTGACTGAAGTCATTGACGATCCTGCAGCATGGGCGGAGATGAATGTTGAGCAGTTCGGTGCAGACATGGTAACGGTACACCTCCTCTCAACCGATCCGCTCATTCAGAACAAATCTCCACGGGAAGCCTCAAAGACGGTAGAAGAAGTCCTGCAGGCTGTGGATATCCCGCTTATTATCGGCGGATGCGGAGATCCCAAAAAAGATGCAGAGACCTTTACCGAGATAGCCGAAATGGCAGAAGGTGAACGCCTGCTCTTAAATTCAGTAACTTCTGACATGGCAGATGCCAAGACACTTGAACCGGTATGCAAAGCAGCCGATAGATACGGCCATTGCCTTCTTGGATTCACCGGTCTTGACCTGAACAGTGCAAAGGAACTGAACCGGCGGATATATCAGTACTTCCCTCCGGAACGACTCCTCATGGACCTGACCACAGTTGCTCTTGGATATGGACTTGAATACTCGTTCTCAATCCATGAACGTGCACGAATAGCTGCACTTATGGGGGATAAGGAACTCCAGCATCCGACGATTTCAGCATGCACAAATGCATGGTCAGCCCGTGAAGCATGGATGGATCTGGGTCCTGCATTTGGGAGGAATGATCTTCGGGGACCGTTATGGGAGACAATCGGAGGATTAACGCTGCTCCTCGCCGGGGTAGATCTCTTTTTAATGATGCATCCCCTGGCCGTATCAACGCTTCGTGATGTTGCCGGAAGACTCATGCAGCCAGGAGAGGTAAAGCCGGTTATGGCTGAATGGGCAGCACTGAAGATATGAGGTGGACAGGATGAAAGAGGAACATAAAAAAAGTATTCGGGAGATCAGTCCGATTGATGTTTACAAACTCCTGCCACGGACGAATTGTGCAGAATGTGGGGAAGCCAACTGTATGGCCTTTGCAACCAAAGTGGTCAATGGTGAAGCAGTCATTGAGGGATGCCCTCCCATTCTGACAAAAAGTTACGAAAAGGACCTTGGAAAACTTCAGGAATTACTTGCCCCACCTGTTCGTGTAGTCTATTTCGGAACCGGACCAGACCAGCAGACTATAGGCGGAAAACATGTCTTGTACCGGCATGAATTCACCTATCAGAACCCCCCTCCGATAGCCATCGATATCTCTGATGATATGGAGAATGAGCAGATTACTGCAAGGATTAATAAAATTCAGGATTTCTCATACACCTATATCGGAAGACCGCTCGCTCTTGATGCCCTGGCCGTCCGGTCAGTAACCCAAAGTCCGGACCGATATAAAGAGATTATTCAGCACATTTGCGGGCTCTGTAACCTTCCTCTGATTCTCTGCAGCACTGATCCGGCTATCATAAAAGCGGGATTAACAGTATGTGCCGAGAGAAAACCGCTCATATTTGCCATCACCAAAGAGAACTGGAAAGAGATGGGTGAACTGGTTCTGGATTTCTGCTGTCCGGTAGTAGTATCAGCTCCTGGAGATCTTTCACTCCTCAGAACACTTGTCAGAACTCTTCAGGAATGGGGTATCGAAGATATGGTTCTGGACCCTGGTACATTCCACAGCGACCGGATTGGGCAGACGATTCATCTTTTTACCGCTCTTCGAAAAGCAGCGATTAAAGATTTCGACTCCCTCTCCGGATATCCGATTCTGGGAACCCCGATATCAGTATGGAACGGTCAGGAATTATCCGACGATCTGAACCGCTGGCAGGAGGCATATCTTGCATCCATGCTCATCACCCGCTATGCTGATCTCCTGATTATGCATAGTATTGAAGGGTGGGCTCTTCTTCCCCAACTTATCTGGCGGTTTGGTATCTACACAGATCCGCGAAAACCGGTATCAGTCGATGCCGGCGTCAGAACCTTTGGCAATCCTGATAAGAATTCTCCTGTTCTTATCACCTCAAATTATGCCCTGACCTTCTTTACCGTCGAGTCTGACATTAAGGCAGCAAAGATAGACTGTTACCTTATTGTTATCGATACCGGTGGTCTCTCTGTTGAAGCAGCGGTTGCAGGGCGATATCTCACCGCTTCAAAAATTGCTGAATCCCTCAAAGAATGGAAGGCAGACACACTTGTCTCCCACAAATATCTCATTATCCCCGGTCTTGCTGCCCGGTTATCAGGAGAGACCGAGGAAGAGACCGGATGGCGGGTCCTTGTCGGTCCACGGGATTCATCTGGTATCGGACAGATGATACGGGAACACTGGCCTCCTGCGGATGAATAATCGTGGCAAATTCAATATCTATTCTTTTCCAGCCGATGAACCGGATGGTGACTGTCAAGGCCGGATCTACGGTTCTTGATGCTATCCGGGAAGCAGGGATTCAGTTTGAAGCTATCTGCGGGGGGAAGGGGACCTGTGGAAAGTGCCGGGTAATCAGGGTATCGGGGAAGATATCTGAAGAAGGATCCGTCTGTGCAAAGTTTCTTACCCTTGATGAACATCGGAAAGGGTACTGTCTGGCATGTCTGGTCAGGGTTTGGTCTGATGCGGTATTTACAATTCCCATTGAGAGCCGGATAGACACTCCCCAGATTCTCCTTGACGTGGCACGGACTATCGGCACGATAATCCCCTCTGTTCATAAATATCCGGTGGAGAAGATCACAACCGGCCCAACCGCAATACTCGGACCTTCGATCAGGTTTACCGGGTATACCGGGACCAGACCGGTGATGACTAAAGAACAGCGAAATGTCATCATGCATACGTCTGGCCCCCTTACCGGAGTAATTTCCCAGGATGGAGGGACAAGCAGACTGATCTGTATTGAAGAAGGAGATACGACCGGGAGTTTATTTGGCATAGCCCTGGACCTTGGGACCACCACCGTTGTCGGTCTTCTTATTGATCTCATCACCGGAGAGGTTATCAGACGGGCATCCACTCTGAACCGGCAGATAACTTTGGGAGAAGAGCTGGTTACCAGAATTGCCATCGGGAGAACTGAAGACGGACGAATGGATCTGCAAGCGGCAGCACTTGGAAGTATCAATGAAGTCATCCACAAGCTGACCAGGGATGCAGGTATCCAGGATACCACTATATATGACATCTGTATTGGTGGAAATACCGTAATGACCTGGCTTTTTACCGGCAAAGATCCGACTCCTCTGGAGTATGTGGATGCTCATGTTTCAACCGACCCTATAATCCTGACAGCAAAAGAATGTGGAATTGCTATCGGGCCTGATGTGCTGGTATACTGTTTACCTGCCGTGAGCAGATTTGTCGGAGGTGATGCCATTGGAGATGTCCTGACTGCAGGGATGCACAAAAAAAAGGAGATATCTCTTCTTATTGACCTTGGAACCAATGGTGAGATTATCCTGGGAAACAAAGACTGGCTTGTCTCTACCTCATGTGCTTCAGGACCGGCTTTTGAGGGAGCAGGCATGCGATCAGGGATGCGGGCGATGAGAGGAGCAATCGACGCTGTCAAAATTGCCCCTGATGGTCATGTCACCATTCATGTGATTGGAGATACAGAGCCCAAAGGAATATGTGGTTCAGGAATCATCGATATCGCTGCAGCAATGGCCCGTGCCGGCATCCTGGACTTTAGTGGGAAATTTATCGATTCTGCACCAGGTGTCAGAAAGGGAGAGAACGGGCTTGAATTCTTACTGGTTCCGGCTCATAAAACCGCTACCGGGAAGGATATTGTCATTACGAGTGAAGACATGGCTTATCTCATGGATTCGAAAGCTGCTGTCCTTGCCGCGATAACCGTCCTTCTCCAAAAATACCGGTTACAGCTTCATGATATACATAACGTGTACCTGGCAGGGGCATTCGGCTCATTTGGAAATATTGATCATCTCATATCATTTGGAATACTCCCGGAATTTCCAAGCGCAGATTTCCACCGGATAGGGAACGGTTCACTCGCTGGTGCATATGCCTGTCTCCTCTCCATTCATGCACGACGGGAAGCAACCGCTATTGCAGAAAAAATGGGATATATAGATCTTCTGGTGGATAATGACTTTATCGAAGAGTACTGGGCAGCACTCCGGATACCTGGAAAAGAAGAGTTGTTTCCCTCCGCATTCAAGCGGAAAGAGAGATAAAATCGATAAACATCAGAGAATTTATCTCGATTTCATTGTTTCACACACGTATATGCATGCAGGTCTGGTTCAAATGACATATGAGAGAACTCCTCAATAGAACCCTCCCTGATTATCTTCCCCCTCTCAAGAAAGAGAAACCGATCTCCTATGGATGTCGCATCACGAATACTATGGGTCACCAGGATTGCCGGCTTTTGACTTTTCTTCAATATATCTCTCAGTTCATATCGCATCTGTTCCCGTGTCCGCATATCCAGGGCCGAAAATGGCTCATCCAGAAGCATAAGGTCAGGATTTATAATGAGGGCTCGCGCTAGGGCAACCCGTTGCTGTTGTCCACCGGAGAGATCAGTGACAGGAAATTTTGCAAGACTTGTGAGATTGCATGTTTCCAACCATTCATGAACCCTCTTGTGAATGATCTCTTTTAAAAACCCTCTGCAGGTGAGTGAAAATCCAATATTTTCTTCAACCGTCATATGGGGAAATAAGGCATAATTCTGAAATACATACCCGATATTTCTCTCCTCGGTCGGAACATTGATTCCTGAATCTGAATTATACAATATATGCGAATTAAGAGAAATTAACCCCCCATCAGGTTCCAGAAGACCGGATATCATAGATATCAACGAAGTTTTTCCTGCTCCGTTCTCTCCAAAAAGGACCAGAATTTCACCAGGATCTACCTGTAATGATATCTGAAGTCCAAAATCACGTAATTGTTTATTCACCCTGACATTCAGCATACCTGCCTCCGATCTGATAACACCCGAACCATAACGAGAATTATTACCGTGATCCATACTAAAATCACAGCTATGCTGATTGCCCCGTCCATATCGGTCTGGAGAAGTGAATAGATAGCAACCGGCATGGTCTGTGTCTTTCCGGGAATATTTCCAGCTATCATCATGGTTGCTCCAAATTCCCCGACAGCTCGTGCATATGTAAGCATGATCCCGGATAAGATTCCCTTTCTGGCCAGAGGAAGAATAATTTTTATGATTATCTGAAAAGACGATGCGCCTAATGTTCTTCCTGCCTGATCATACACTACAGGTACCATGACTATTGCATTTTTTGCCTGCCTGACATACAGTGGTCCGGCTACAAAGAGCTGCGCCAGAATAATCGCGGTTACGGTAAATAAAACCTGTATTCCGATTTCTGAAAGGAAAAAACCTAAAATCCCCTTTTTCCCAAAAAGAAGGAGAAGGGCTATGCCTGCTACAGCAGGTGGAAGGATTATTGGAATATCCAGAATTGTCTCTACGATATCTTTCCCCGGGTATTCTTTTCTGGCCTGAATGTACGCAAGGGGAGTTCCAAATAAAACAATTACCACAGTAGTGATAAAGGCGGTACCAAGGGAGAGTATAATTGCATGTATAATGAACGGGTCCTGTACGGTACTGAGAATAATCCCTGGTGAACATCTGAGCAGGAGTGAGATTACCGGCAGGATAAAAAAAAAGACGGTGATGATACCTGCCAGTATGCCTCCTGCAATGACAATCCGGTTAATATTTATTGATTTCATGATTTTCGAGAGACGGGTATGAACCCATATTGTATCAAAATTTCATCACCCTTTTCAGACATGAGAAGATCAACGAATTCTTGAGCCTTTTCCCGGTGAGTTGAATTCTTCAGTATCCCGAGAGATAATTCAGGATATACCTCAATATCATCAGGAAGAGGAATTACCAAAATGTCCTTTTGCATAACGGGTGATATATCTGATGCATATCCAATTGTTGCATCTGCCTCTCCGAGAATAAGCGTATGTATTGCCCCGGAAGCAGACGGGCTTTCAATAATTATATTATCTTCAAATTTTTTTCGGATATCCGGATTATATCTTCCTAATTTTTCTGCATTTTCAAGTAATTTTTCGGTATAGCCCCTTAAGGGAGCATTTTTCACGGTGGTGACCAGTTTTACGCCGGGTTTTATCAGATCTGAAATCTGCAGGATGTTTTTTGGATTCTCTCTCGGTACAAGAATGGCCAGGGAATTTTTTGCAAACACAGACACATCTCTTGGATCAAGAAGACCAGCAGTCATTATATTGTCAATATTATCGCGAGATGCTGAAAGAAAAAGGTCTGAATCAGCACCCTCACGAATCTGATTTTCCAACATACCAGCATTAGCCGAATTGATTATTATCATAACTCCCGGATTTTTTGCAGCATATTGTTGCTTTAGATCATCCACTACTCCATTCAATATTGTTGATGAAAAAATTACAATCTCATCCTGATTCTCATCGCCATTACAATATTGACTGGTAATTATCAGGATTATTATGAGAATACAGACCTTCCTGCACGTCATGTTCTGTATTATACGATTATTTCCAATCATTTATTTCCATCCAAATTTTCTTTCAATATACATTAATATTATATAGTATTTGAAAGTAACTTCCTTCCAACATATTTATATATTTGTAAATCCAATGAAGATGTATAACAAAAGGAGGGAGATGATGGACAAGAGTGTTTTAGAACATTCTACAATCTGATATCTGCTTTCAGGCGGAAAGACCCGGACACCGGCATGGTTTAATTCACTCCATACAGAGCAGCATTACACCTTCACCAGAACTGCATCACCATACAGCCATATGCACCGGAATGTATCCGGATGTCCCGAACCGGAAGCAGAATTCGGATAAGACACGAGAGATGTCTCAGATTCCTGACAGAACCATAGAGTGTACTGTCAGGTATCCGTAACTGTCCGAAACAGCCTGCTGAATATCAAATTTACAAAAAATATCGTGATTCCTATGAGACAAGTCGCAATTTATGGAAAAGGTGGCATTGGAAAGTCCACCACAACACAGAATACGGTCGCTGCTCTTGCAAGTGCCGGAAAGAAAGTAATGGTCGTTGGATGTGATCCAAAAGCTGATTCAACACGGCTCCTTCTGCACGGATTATGTCAGAAGACCGTTCTTGATACCCTTCGTGATGAAGGAGATGACATCGAACTTGATGATATCTTAAAACCAGGTTACGGAGGGACCCTTTGTGTAGAATCAGGAGGTCCTGAACCCGGAGTAGGGTGTGCTGGCCGTGGAATTATCACATCTATCAACCTGCTCGAATCACTTGGTGCCTATACATCGGATCTTGATTATGTCTTCTATGATGTGCTTGGTGATGTGGTATGTGGTGGATTTGCAATGCCAATCCGTGAAGGAAAAGCAGAGGAGATCTACATCGTAGCTTCAGGAGAACTGATGGCCCTGTATGCGGCAAATAACATCGCCAAGGGTATTCAGAAGTATGCAGACAACGGGAAAGTCAGACTTGGTGGAATTATCTGTAACAGCCGGAAGGTAGATAATGAATATGCTCTCCTGAAGGCATTTGCAGAAGAGATCGGATCCCAACTGATACACTTTGTTCCCCGTGATAACCTGGTCCAGCGGGCCGAGATCAATAAAAAGACAGTCATTGACTTTGATCCTGATTCAAACCAGGCTCAGGAGTACAAGAACCTGGCAAACGCAATTGACACCAACACGATGTTTGTCAAACCAAAACCCATGACCCAGGACCGGCTTGAAGAACTGATGATGCAGCACGGGTTCCTTGACGCCCTGTAAACAGAGAATCGGAGGAAAAATAATGTTACTTATGCGGGCAATCGTCAGACCGGAAAAGAAAGATGAAGTCCTTGCAGAATTATCTTCTGCAGGATTTCCTGCAGCAACAGTGGTTGATGTAGTAGGCCGGGGAAAACAGAAAGGTATAAAGATCGGGAATATGGTCTATGATGAAATTCCAAAGTCACTCATTATGGTCGCTATCCATGATGAAGAGAAAGATACCTTCATAGATGTTGTTCTCAAGACGGCAAAAACCGGGGATGATGGTACATTTGGCGATGGAAAGATCTTCGTTACTCATATTGACGAAGTATATACCATCTCTCGAGGCGGACGCGGTCTATAATTTCCGGAGAGAAACCATGAAAGAGATTATGGCTGTCATCCGGATGAATAAAACGAACGCTACCAAAAAGGCGTTAATCGACGCAGGGATAGCGGGTTTTACTGCAACGAAAGTAATGGGAAGAGGAAAGCCTGTAGAAGATCCGAGCATCATCCAGGAACGAAAAGAAGAACTTCTCGCCCTTGCCTGCAGTGAAGTTATAGATGGGACAGAGACTTTGAAACAGGTCACCAGTTTCCTTGATGGAAGTCGCCTGTTTCCAAGGCGCCTCTTTACCGTTCTTGCACATGATGAAGATGTACCCCGTATCGTCGATGCAATAATCAAAGTAAATAAAACCGAAAATCAGGTCGGTGACGGCAAAATATTTGTAATGCCTATCGCTGATGCGGTACGGGTCAGAACCGGAGAGACAGGGGAAGCAGCAATCTGGTAAGGGGAATTCATATGGCGATTAACTATGAGGTACTGGAAGAGATACTTCTCCCGTACCCTGATAAAGTCAAAAAAAACCGGATAAAACATATCGTCCGTGTTAACCATGAAGAATCATGCCAGCAGATTGAGGCAAATACCAGAACTATTCCTGGTATCATCTCTCAACGTGGCTGTGCATATGCCGGATGTAAAGGAGTGGTAGTAGGTCCCATAAAAAACATGGTGACGATTACTCATGGTCCGGTTGGATGCGGATATTATAGTTGGGGAACCAGGCGGAATAAAGCCCGGGCTGATGATAAAACACCACCTGAGAAGATCTACTCAGCCATGTGTTTTATCACCGATATGCAGGAGCCGGATATTGTCTTTGGAGGTGAAAAGAAACTTGCAAAGATGATTGATGAAGTCGTAGAGATGTTTCATCCACCTGCAATTAACATCTGTGCTACCTGTCCGATTGGGCTTATTGGTGATGATTTGGGAGCGGTAGCAAAAGCAGCATCAGAAAGACATGGAATCCCAGTACTTTCATACAATTGTGAAGGATACAAGGGGGTCAGCCAGTCTGCAGGTCACCACATAGCCAATAACATCCTGATGGAACGCGTTATCGGTTCTGGAGACGGAGTAAAAAAACCTGATGAATACGTAATCAACATCCTTGGTGAATACAACATTGGTGGAGATTCCTGGGAAATTGAACGGATTCTTCATGATATCGGGTACACCGTACAGGGTGTTCTCACCGGGGATTCAAGCTATGAAGAGATTCAGAATCTGCATATTGCAAATCTGAACCTTGTCATGTGCCACAGGTCTATTAACTACATCGCAGAGATGATGGAAGAAAAATATGGTATTCCATGGCTGAAGATTAATTTCATCGGTGTAGAAGCCACGAAAAAATCACTTCGGGATATCGCTCTCGTTACCGGGAATG